>JBATTI010000379.1:0-7838 GCA_049670445.1 Albidovulum sp.
ACGGTATGCAGATCACCCGCCCGAATGATTTTGCGACGTGCCGCGCATTGGGCCGGTCTGGGCCGGGGCAAAAAGCCGCGATTGCGGCGGGGGCAGGCTTGTTCAGGGCGCGGATTTCGCGAACACCCGTTTCAGATTTGGCCTCAGCGACCAAAGAATGAACACCAGCGCCAGCGCCAAAATCGTAGCACTGATCGGACGGGTAAAGAACACCGTCCAGTCTTGGTGAGAATTGGCCATTGATGTCAGGAAGTAGCGCTCTGCCAGCGGCCCCAAGATGACACCCAGCACCAAGGGTGCTGTCGGGAAGCTGATCCTTTTCATCCCCCAGCCCAAAAGACCAAAACCCAAGCAGACATAGACGTCGAAAATATTGTTGCGCACCCCAAAGGCACCGACGACACTTAGCACGATGATGAACGCCGCCAAGATCGCAGGTGGCGTCCGCATCAAGGTGGAAAACATCTGTGCCACACCGATACCGGCCCCGATCATCATGACATTGGCGATGATCATGGCGGCAAAGATCGTATAGACCATTGTCGGGTCGGTTATGAACAGCAAGGGGCCGGGGCTGACGCCGTGCAACATCATGGCCGCAAGCATGATCGCGGTCGCGGCACTTCCGGGGATGCCAAGGGTCAAAAGTGGCACCATGGCTGCACCCGTGGTTGCGTTCTTGGCGGCCTCGGGGGCGGCCAGACCATCTTCAACCCCGGTTCCGAATTCGCCCCCACGTTTGGACATCTGCTTTTCGATTCCGTATGCGATGACCGCGCCGGGCGTGGCACCGGCACCCGGAATAACGCCCACCGCGCAGCCGATTGCCGTGCCGCGAACGATCGCGCCTTTGACGTTATAGATGTCGCGGAAACTGGCGCCGATCGCCTTGCCTTCGGTCTTTTTGGGCCGCAGATCGCGGTTGGTGGCCAGAAGGTCCACAACCTCTCCGATCGCGAAAAGGCCGATCATCACAACGACAAAACGAATGCCGCTTTCCATTTGCGGAATGCCAAAACTGAACCGCGCCTGCCCGTAAAGCGGATCGACCCCGACGGTGCCGACCACAATCCCGATCAACAGCGACACCATGGTGACAACTGGCTTGTCCTTTGCAATAGCGATGACGCTGACAAGGCCCAAAACCGTGGCCGCAAAGAATTCCGGTTGTGAAAATTTCAGCGCAAAGCTGGCAAATGGCGCCGACAAAAAGGCCAGCATCAAGGCGCTGACAAGCCCGCCGGTGGCCGAGGCGGTAACGGCAATGGCAAGGGCGCGTTTGACCTCGCCGCGCTTGGTCATCGGATAGCCGTCCCATGTGGCGGGTAAGGAGGCAGGCGTGCCCGGCACATTGATCATGATCGCCGAGATAGAGCCGCCAAACACCCCACCCACATAGATGCCGCCAAGAAACAGCATCGCATTGGTTGGCTCCATCGCATAGGTGAACGGCAAGGCCATCGCCATTGCGTTCACAAAAGAGATCCCGGGCAACGCCCCTGCAACGACACCAACCAACAGACCAATCAAGATCGTCAAGAAGGCCCAAAATTCAAAGGCTGCCGCAAAACCGCCTGCAAGCTGATCAATCGCGCCCATAACGGACCTTCTTTCTTGTAAATCGTGAACGGTCTAGTAGATGGCCAGCGTTCGCAAAACCCATATGCTGAACTCACCAAAGGCACCTGCCCCTCGGGGCAACGGCATTAGCGCGGCCCCCATGAACATCCACAACAACGCTATCGTGCCAAGCACCGACACAGGCACTAAGACCAAGGGCTTACGCAGGCCTCCGACCACACACCAAAGGGCGATGAAACATACCGTGGCCAAGGCAAAGCCAACCACTGGCAACAGCGCCCCGTAGGCCAAGATCATTGCCAAGCCGATCAGCGCTTTGCCAATCGAATAGGCCTCTCCGTCATCAGGTACCGCGAACCGGGCATGGCCACCCGTTGCGCGATAGTCGCGCAAGTTAACGGCCCCCCAGCAGCTTGCGAAAAACGCCAGCGCCCAAAGCATCGCCGTGGGCCAGGCCGCAGGGCCAAGCCCGATCTTGCTGGCAGATTGGTCACTTTGAAACATCCAGCTGGGCAAAATCAGTGCCAAGGCGACCAAAACCGCAGGCAGCACGATCGGCAAGAGGCCGGGCCAACTGGCCCTGCCTCTTGCCTGCACTGGGTCCGCACTATTACCTAAGTAACGCTTCACGACAGGCCCCGGTTATTTCGCAAGCTGTTCAGCGATAAGATCACGAAAGTCGCTGACCATCGCTTGAGCCGCATCACCAGTGACGGGTGTGATGCAGGTATAGGTCTTTGCACAAAAAGCCTGCCATTCCGGCGATGCGGTGGCTGTGGCCACGGCCTCGGCCAGCTTGGTCACAGCATCATCCGGCGTGCCTGCGGCAACCGCGATGCTGCGGTAATTATCGAGACCCGAGATGTCGATCCCAAGCTCTTTGGAAGTCGGCACATCAGGAAACTCGGCATGGCGTTCCGCCGAGAACACAACAACCGGCGTCAACTGGCCTGCTGCGATGAACTGCGCTACATCGCCCGGCTCTTCATAGATCGCTGCCGTATGGCCGCCGATGGGCGAGGCATAGCGCTCAGCCGGGGCCTGAAAGGGTACGTTTTCCATCGAAATGCCCGCGCCCGCCAGAAGCTTCAGCGTCACATCATCTTGGGTGCCGTAACCCGATGTCGCCACCGTAATCGCACCGGGATTTGCTTTGGCAAAGTCAAACAGCTCTTGCGCCGTCTTATGCGCGCCGCTGGTCGGCACGAACAAGAAGGAGGGCGAGCTTTGAACAACCGCGATCACCTTGAAATCCTCGGGTTTGTTGTCGCCAAGGCCCGAGGCCCATGAAGCCACTGTCAAGGAAATCAGCGTACCCATCGTATAGCCATCGGCCGGATTGGTGCGCAGCTGGGTCAAGCCCGCGTTGCCAGACGCGCCGCCGACATTTGACACCGGGATGGAAACGCCAAGGGGCCCTTCAAGCAGTTGCGCCATGGTGCGGCCCATCAGATCGGCGCCGCCGCCCGGGCCAAAGGTCACGATCAGTTCAACCGGACGATCGGGGTAGCCTTCGGCAAAGGCAGGTGCCGCAAGCGCCGTGGTTGCTGCCAAGGCCGTCGCGGTCAAAGATTTCTTGAATAGTCTGGACATTGGTATTCCTCCCGTTTCGTTTCATTGCGCCAGGGGTTCCAATTCTTGGTCACCCTGACCGTCTCTTCTCGCCTTCGTTGGCCGCGTCCGCGTGGCACGGCGAAGCCCCTCACTCACCCGTCATTGCAGCAAGCCGCAGACGCTGAATTTTTCCCGACGGACCTTTGGGCAGATCGTCAAGCAAATGCACCACATCGGGGCATTTGAATTTGCCAAGTTTCTCCAAGCACAGCTGGATCAGCGCCGCTTGATCGACGCATGCGCCCTTGCGCAGTTTGACCGCCGCTTCCACCCGTTCCCCGTATTGCGGGCAAATGCGCGCGAAGGCGGCGGCTTCAATCACATCGGGGTGGGTATAAAGCGCCTCATCCACTTCGCGCGGGGCAATGTTTTCGCCGCCCTTGATGATCAATTCTTTCAGCCGTCCGGTCACAAACACATAGCCATCAGCGTCCATCTTGCCCAAATCGCCCGTACGCAGCCATCCATCCGGGGTGAAACCCGCCGCAGTCGCCTCTGGATTTTTAAGGTATCCTTGCATGACATTTGGCCCACGCACCGCAATTTCACCTTCGACGCCACTGGGGACGGGCCGCAGATCGGATGAAAGGATCGTCGCTTCATTCCCATAAGCCAGTCCGGCAGAGCCGACCTTGCGCGGCCCCGGCGGCAAGGGGTTGGACAAAATCTGGGCCGCAGTTTCGGTCAGGCCCATTGTCTCGACAATGCTCACCTCAAAGCGGTTCTCGAAGGCCGACTGGGTTTCAACCGCAAGTGCAGATGATGCCGAGCGACCAAAACGGATACGCCTCTTTGTGGCCGCATCCGGGTCCTTATCGCCGTGCAAAAGATGCGATATGATTGTGGGCACGACAGAAAACCACGTGACCTCGTGCCGGGCGCAATTGCTCCAGAATTTACTTGCCGAAAATCGCTCGCAAACCAAGACCGAGCCGCCGGAAATCAGCGGCGCGATGATCGTCACGCATAGACCGTTGATATGGTAGATCGGCAAGACGCACATGGCGCGGTCTGCATCCGTCAAAGCATGCGCCAAAACACTTGTCCAACCGCCCGCAAGCAGGCTGGCCTGGCTGTGCAAGACCCCCTTGGGCCGCCCGGTGGTGCCCGATGTATACATCAACAACGCATGGTCTTGCGGCGCCACATCCCAAAGGGCGGCGCACCGCCCCCCCTCCGGCCAGCCAATCACCCCCTCATTTGCAGACACTTCGACCACGCGCGCTGAGATGTCGTGCAAGGCAGATGCCGCCTCAAAAAGCTCTGTCTGGGCCGTACCCAACAGCAACACTTTCGCGTCAGAATGCGCCAAAGCAAAACCCATCGCCTCGGCCCCGGCGACAAGGTTGATGACAGCGGCACGAAACCCGCCATAGAAAACCCCGAACAGGCACAAAACCCCCTCGCGGCTGTTAGGCAGCATCAGGGCCACAGATTCGCCCTTGGCCACGCCCATACCCGTCAGATGCCCCGCAACCTCTGACGCCGCCGCCCGCAGCTCTGCCCAAGTCAGATCCGGCCCCTCGGCAAAGAGATGGCTGATACGCGCACCGTCGGTAACGGCGCGGTGGTCCAGCCAACTTCGCAACGTGCCCTCCGGCGGGAATGTGGCTGACACCTTCATTTGCCGGCAGCCTTCCAATAGGTGCCAAAAATCAGGTCTAGGTCTGGTTCGCGCGGCGCAATCGGGCGGATGATCTTGGTCTTTTGCATGAAATGGCGCCAATGCAGATTATCGTCGATCGAGTTGCCCCCCCAACTGCCGCAGCCCATCGACAAGGAAAACGGCATGCCGTTTTCAAACGATCCGCCCGTGGCAAATGTATGCGCTTGGTTGACGATCACCCGGCATGTCGGCAGCACGCGTCCAAGCGCCATCGGGCGATCTGTGTCGGTACTGTGGATACCCACCGAATGCCCCGCCCCCTGATGGGCCAGCACACGCCCCACGATAGCAACAGCATCGCCATAGTCTCGCGCCCGGTAAAGGGCCGCAACGCGGCTTAGTTTTTCGCCCGACAAAGGGTGATCGGGACCAATCCCGTCCGTCTCGACCGCGATGAACTTGGTGCCAACCGGCACTTGCCCCGCCAACCCAAGCTTTTCGATCAAGACATCCGCATCTTTGGCTATGGCATCGCGGTTCAAATGGCCTTCCGGCCAGAGCCGCGCGATAATGTCAGGCGCTTTGGCCGCAGGAATACAAGCACCACCCTCGGCGCCGAGTGCCGCCATGAAGGCATCATAAACCCTATCCACCACAACGATCGCATTTTCGGACGAACACGATGTTGCATTGTCAAAGGTCTTCGACGCCGTGATCTTTTGCGCCGCCGCTGCAAGATCTGCGGTTTCATCCACGATCACAACCACATTGCCCGCCCCCACACCAATCGCTGGTGTGCCGCTGGAATAGGCGCGCCGCACATTGTCCTGGCTCCCCGTCACCACAGCCAGATCGGCCAGCTCAAGCAAGCGCTGCGTATCGGCCTTGGTGCCGGGCGGCGGGATCATCTGAACAAGGTCTTTGTTTTCGCCGATCTTGTCGAATTCGGCATGCACATATTCAACCAGTGCCTGACAACAGATCACCCCCTTAGGCGACGGCGACAAGACAATCGCATTGCCGCATTTGAGCGCGTTTATGATATTATTGGCTGGCGTCGCCGCCGGGTTGGTAGACGGCACGACAGAGCCGATCACCCCCAACGGGCGGGCGATTTCGGTGATACCGGTGGCCGGATCATCAGACAAGATGCCAAAGGTCTGCACTCCGGCGATGTCGCGCATCAACCCCAAGGTCTTGCGGTGGTTTTTCGTGATTTTGTCGGGCACATTGCCAAGGCCGGTCGTCTGCACGGCCAGCTCTGCAAGCTTGCGGTTGCGCGCGGGCTCCATAATCGCCCAAGCAGCCGCTTGCGCCGCCTGGTCATAACGGGCCTGGCTGCCGCCTGCCTCAAACGCCGTTTGCGCGGCCCTTGCCTTTGCAATCAGCATATCGACCGGCAAGTCTTGTGGCGTTGCACTCACGTTTCCATCCCTCAACCAGGCCGCAATTTTCTTATTGCGTCCTTTACGTTAAGGCATGAAAATAGCATTGCAAACGTTTTCATAAAAACCGCCAAAGACGCAGAATTATTATGAAAAAACAATCGTATAAAGCGGGTATTGTGACGGTCGCGAACCTTGCCGGTGTTTCACCGGCGACGGTGTCGCGCGCGCTGAACCATCCTGATCTGGTCAGTCCTACCACACGCAAAAAGGTGGATGCTGCGATTCGAAAAACCGGCTATATCCGCAACCGCGCCGCCCAAGCCATGCATGGCAGGCGCAGCGCCACGCTTGGACTTATCGTGCCGACGGTGAACTATTCGATCTTCGCCGAACTTGTGCAGTCTTTCAACGATACGGTCACCGATCTGGGCTTTACCGTGCTTTTGGCCACGCATGGTTACGATCTGAATACCGAGTATCAGGTGCTGCGCAAACTGCTCGAACACCGCGTCGATGGCATTGCCCTGATCGGTCTTGATCACAGCAAAGACACCTACCGCCTGATCGCGTCACAGGAAGTGCCGGTCATTGCCGCTTGGGCCTTTGCCGCGGATTCGCCAATATCTTGTATCGGTGCCGACAATCAAAAGGCGGGGCAGATAGCGGCGGCACATATCTTGTCGCTTGGCCACCGCAAGATCGGCTTCGTCTTCCCCCCAACCGGCGAAAATGACAGGGCGCGCGGGCGATCCAACGCCGCATTCGCCGCCGTTGTCACGGCGGGATACGCGGTGCAACCCGAATGGATCGCATCATCGCTTTACAGCATCGGGCAAGCCAAGTTGAGCTGCACGAAATTGTTGCAACAGCCCAACCGCCCGACAGCCCTGATCTGTGGCAATGATATTATCGCCCAAGGGGCCGTATCGGCCGCATTTCACCTTGGCTTGCGCATTCCGCAAGATATCTCGATCATTGGAATTGGCGATTTTGCAGGCTCTGCGGATATGTTTCCATCGCTCACAACAGTGCGTATTCCTGCGCAAGTGATCGGCTCGCAAACCGGGCAGCATCTGGTTGATTTTGTAGCAAGGTTCAACCCCGCGCAGATCCTGCGGATCGAGGCCGAAGTGTCATTGCGCATAGGCTCCACAACCTGCGCGATTACCCCCTAACCCCAAGGCAGAGCGCCGCCTTTGCGAGACGGCACCACCCCCCTTTGGGGGCGCTTAATCCGCCCCTGTCGACTGCCACAAAGACGCAACCTCGGCGCGGATGATGCGGGCGATGACCTCGACATCTTCGGGCACAAAGGTCAGCGGCAGGCGCATGTCGATCACCCCGGCCAGCACCCGGTCTGTTTGCGGCAGGCTTTGCGGCGCGGCATAGCGCCAGCTGTCATAGCGCGAGGTGAAGGCCACAGGCTCCGCCCCGCCGAACCATTTCAAATCCACCCCGCGCGCCAGACACCGCGCCAAAAGCGCTTGCACCTTGGCCGCAGGCCAATCGGGCAACAGGAACTGAAACGACGAGGCGACGTAATGCTCGGCCGCTGGGCGCGCGATAAGACGCAGGCCCGGCGTATGGGCCAAGCCCGCCTCAAGGCACTGGTACAGCCCGTTCCAGCGCGCAATCTGGCGCGGCAGATC
>JBATTI010000380.1:0-3336 GCA_049670445.1 Albidovulum sp.
GCGCCAAAGCGCGCCTCGGCCGCCGCATGCAGCACATCATCCACCTCGGCCTCAATCGTTTGCGGCGCGCAAGCGGCGATATCTTGGGCCACAAGCGGGGTCGTATCGCCATATTTATAAAGGGCGATCTTTTCGATGGTCTGGCGAAAGTCGCCCGGATCAAGATCGCGCGCCAGCGCCAGAAGGTCATTCATCGGGCCTTGGCCGATATTCTTAAGCCCAGCCTTGGCCAATGTCGCTTCAATCTCTTCGCGGCTGGGCGGGTCGTCGTAAATCCCCGCCGCACAGGCATTGGGATGGCCCTCAAACAGTTTTTTGAGGGCTGAGGCTTTGGTCAGATTGCCCGCGGTCACGATCAAACTCGCGTCCCCCGGCTGCCAATCGGCCAAAGCCGCCGTCAGATTGGCGGCAAGACCGTCGCTTGCATCTTCCACAAAAACCACGCGCGGGCCGGGAAAGAAGCCCTGCGCCTTCAGCGCGTCTTGCACCAATGCCGGGTCTTTGCGCAGGTCTGATGCCGGTATGCGGGTCAGGCGCATTTCTTCTTCGCCCCCGGCCCCGACCAGTGCGGCGATCACTTCTTGGCGTTTCAGCGCCACGCGCATCGCATCGGCCCCGAAAATCAAAAGCCCGGCGTGGGATGGATCGGGCTTGGCAAAATAGCGTGTCGCCGCCGCCCCCGAAAGCTTCACCTTTCGGCCCAGTCGGCAGAGCTGCCAATAAGGTCGGTCACGATCTGATCGGCCAAGATCCGCATCAGGCGGATATTTGCGTCACGCTCAGAAGCGGCAGTTGAAACCACCGTACCGGAGGCGGAATAAGAGGTGAAATTCTGCACCTTGCCCTGGGCAATGACTTTTTCTTCGCCGATGCGGCGCAAGGCATAGCCCGCTATGCCCGAGATATTATAGCGGGTGATGGCGTTGGAAGAGGTAATCCCAAGGCCAATGTTGCTGGTGGCAAGGCTATAGCTTAGCCGGTAGGTCGCACCATTCGGGCGGCCCAGCCGTTCTTCAAGCCGTGCAACAAGGTCAAAGCTGTTCTTGTCGGTCGGATCATCTACATGAACCTTGCCCAAAAGCCCTTGGGCCGCACCTTGCGGGCCGAAGGCTGGCGCAAAGCCGCAAGACGCCAGTGCGGCGGCGGCCCCAAGTCCCAGAATTTTGCGGCGGTCAGATAACGACATTAACGATTCGCCCCGGCACAACGATAAGCTTTTTGGGGCTGGCCCCTGCCAGCACCTTTTGCACAGCTTCGTCCGCCAGCACGATCTTTTCAACCTCTGCCGGTGACATATCTTTGGGAACCGAGATTTCGGCGCGGCGTTTGCCGTTGATCTGGATCGGCAAGGTTACATTGGCCTCGATCAGCAGTGCCGGATCGGCCTTGGGCCAAGGGGCATGAACAACCATGCCTTCGCCGCCCTGAAGCGCCCAAATCTCTTCGGCCAGATGCGGGGTCATCGGCGCCATAAGCTGCGCCAATGTCATCACCGCCTGCCGCTGGGTGACCTTGGCCGCGTCCGATTTCAAGATCGCATTGGCAAATTCATAAAGCTTGGCGATGGCCTTGTTGAAGGCGAAACCTTCGATAGCATCGGTCACATCGCGAATCGCGCGGTGCATGGCGCGCGCCAGATCATCGCAGCCCTTGCCGGGCTTGTCGGCAGGCAGATTGGCGATACGGTCGCACAACACCCAGACCCGGTTAAGATGCTTGAACGCCGCCTCGGCACCCGATGCCGTCCATTCCACATCCCGTTCGGGCGGGCTGTCGGACATGACGAACCAGCGCGCGGTATCGGCGCCGAAGGCCTGAATGATACTGACCGGATCGACGACGTTCTTCTTGGATTTCGACATCTTGGCGGAGGGGATGATTTCAACCTCCCGGCCATCTTTCAGCTTCTTGTCGGTGACCTCTTCGGGCAGGTGATAGACCGGGCGGCCTGCCGCATCGCGGGTCTGGTAAATCTCATGCGTCACCATGCCTTGGGTGAAGAGGGCGTTGAACGGCTCAATCGCCTTTTTCGGCAGATGGCCGCAGATCTGCATCGCGCGGGCAAAGAAGCGCGAATAAAGCAGGTGCAGAATCGCATGTTCGATGCCGCCAATATACTGATCGACGTTCATCCAGTATTCGGCCTCGGCCATATCCGTGGGGGTTTGGGCGCGCGGCGCAGTGAAGCGCGCATAATACCACGACGAATCGACAAAAGTATCCATCGTATCGGTTTCACGCCGGGCCGGGCCTGCACATTTGGGACAAGCACAGTCGCGCCATGTCGGATGCCGGTCAAGCGGGTTGCCGGGCACGTCAAACGTGACATCATCGGGCAGCTCTATGGGCAGGTTTTCTTTCTTTTCAGGCACCACGCCGCAGGTATCGCAATGCACAACCGGAATCGGGCAACCCCAATAGCGCTGGCGCGAAAGCCCCCAGTCGCGCAGACGGAACTTTGTAACGCCTTGCCCGATTCCCCGATCCTCAAACCATGTGATCGCATGATCGATCGCCTCTTGCCCGCTCATCTGGTCAGGGCCAATCGCCGGGCGCACATATTCGACGGCCTCATCCTTGGTGGGCACAAACGGGGCCTTCAATATTTCGGGCAAGACATAGCTGTCGGCGCGGTCCGACCCAAGCGGGCGGAAGACATCAATGATCGGCAGGTCGTATTTACGGGCGAAATCATGGTCGCGCTGGTCATGCCCCGGACAGCCGAAAATTGCCCCCGTCCCATAATCCATCAAAATGAAATTCGCGATATAGACCGGCAGGTCCGATACCGCCCCCCCCGGCAACTGCGCCCGGATGCCGGTATCAAGGCCCAGCTTTTCCGCCTTTTCTATGGCTTCAGCGGTGGTGCCTCCTTTACGGCATTCCGCGCAAAAGGCGGCAATTGCCGGATCTTGCGCCTCAAGCGCCTTGGCCAATGGATGATCAGGCGAGATACCCACGAATGACGCGCCAAAGATCGTGTCAGGCCGCGTCGTATAGACCTCGATCTTGTCAAACCCGCCGGGCGCACCGTCGATTTCAAAGCAGAATTGCGCGCCGCGTGACTTGCCGATCCAGTTGGCCTGCATCAGCTTGACCTTTGCGGGCCAGTTTTCAAGACTGTCGATGGCGGTAAGCAATTCCTCGGAATAGTCCGAGATCTTGAAGAACCACTGCACCAGCTCGCGTCGTTCCACATCCGCGCCCGAACGCCAGCCCTTGCCGTCGATCACCTGCTCATTGGCCAGAACCGTCATATCGACCGGGTCCCAGTTGACCACGGCTTTCTTGCGGTAAATCAGGCCCTTCTCAAGAAAATCGATGAACATCGCTTGC
>JBATTI010000381.1:0-1558 GCA_049670445.1 Albidovulum sp.
GGCGCCGCCTTCGGGCTTTCCCCAAACTTTCGGGTAAGCTACGCTACGTCAGATGCCGCTTTGGAAGAGGCCTGCGGCCGCATCCAACGGTTTTGTGGTGCACTAAGTTAAGGGGTAAGAATTTGGGTGATCTGCCAGAGTATTATTTTCGAATACGTGAGAATGGCGCAGTGGTCTTTCGCGTTGAAACCGAAAACCATCAGCGCCGGATAGAGATGGATCAGATCGCCGTGGTCAATATTCGCAACGGCGAGGTCAAGCCCCATGGCGACAAAGCGCTTGGCCCCAAGGATATCGATGCGATCAACGCATGGATGGCCGCGCGCACCCAGATGCTGGCGCGGCGCGATATTGACGACATTCACCGCACGGTGGATCACCTGAACCTCACCACGCAATGGGCGCAAAGCAAGGCCTCTGTCGCAGAACTTGAAGAGGTTACCGATGCGCTCTTGCTGGCCATGCATGATCTGCGCGGCGTCTTGGCGCGCAAGAAAGCCGACCGGCTAACGGCCGCCGCCCAAAATGCGGCAGTGCCGGTTGAGGGCGACTAGGCCAGCACCGGCACATGGGCGCTGGCAAATGGGGCTTGGCACTTGGGCCCTCAGCTGCTGCGCCCCAAAAGGTCGCGCGCAATCCGCTCAAATATGGCGCAGCCCACCGGGATCAGATCATCGGGAAAGTCGTAATCGGGGTTATGCAGGGCCGCGTAATCCTCGCCGGGGCCAAGGCATAGCATCGCGCCCTTCGCCCCTTGGCCAAAGACGCCGAAATCCTCTGACGCGCGCATCGGCAAACCTTCGCTGCCGCTGACCACGCCAATGGCGCGCATGGCCGCCACCGCGATGTCGGTGGCCTCGGCGTTGTTGATCGAGGCTGCGAAAACATCGCGAACCTCAAAGGACAGGTCAAGCGCATGGCGCTGCGCGATGCCCGCCGCCAGCCCCCGCGCCTTTTCGGCCATATCCGCCATCGCCGCATCATGGGCGGTGCGCAAAGTCACATAAATCTCGGCCTCGGCGGGGGCGATACCGAACGATGGCTCCCCGATGCGCAGATGGGTGACGGTCGCAAGCGTAAAGGCATCATCCAGCGTGCCGCCCGCCCCAAGGCCGGTCAGCGCCGGGATCAATTCAGCAACCGCCATCGCCGGTGACACGCCGTCTTCGGGGCTGGCCGCATGGGCGGTCTTGCCCGTAAGCCGGATGATCAGCCCTTGTGAGGCACAGTTGATCAGACCCGCGCGGGTTGACACCTGGCCATGGGGCTT
This sequence comes from Albidovulum sp., assembly GCA_049670445.1. Taxonomy (GTDB): domain Bacteria; phylum Pseudomonadota; class Alphaproteobacteria; order Rhodobacterales; family Rhodobacteraceae; genus TMP-24. The sequence continues at coordinate 1,271 of JBATTI010000381.1, forward strand.
GCCCGGCTCGATATGAATGGCAAAGGCCCAATCCGGCGCAATCGCCGCGAATGCGGGATCAGACACTACCGCGCGCGCGCCGCTGCCATCTTCCTCGGCGGGCTGAAACATCAACACAAGCCGGCCTTTGGCCACCGGCGCGCGCGCGATCAGCCGGCCCAAACCCATAAGCATCGCCATATGCCCGTCATGCCCGCACAGATGCCCTTTGCCCGGCACCAAAGACGCCCAGGGAACCGGTGAAATCTCTTGTATGGGCAAGGCGTCCAGCTCGGCGCGAAACAACAC
>JBATTI010000382.1:0-1625 GCA_049670445.1 Albidovulum sp.
CCCGTAGATCCCGGCCAGCAAGGCGGCAAGCCCGGCCCATTGGCCAGCGGTGAAATGTTCGCCAAAAACCAGCCCCGCGCCGATCACCGCAAAAAGCGGCCCGGTGCCGCGCACAACCGGGTAGACGACGGTATAGGCGCCGCGCGTATAGGTCATCGCCTGCGCGCATTTGTAAACGGTATGAATGACGAATGCCCCGGCAAAGATCGCCCACATATGCGGCTCCGGCCAGGGCACGATGAAAAGCGCAATCGGTGCCGCAATCACCCCGTAAGACGCATCAATTGCGGCGCGCGAAAGCCATGGGTCATGGCGCCCCTTTTGCAATGCGCCGAAAAATGCATGCAGCACAGCCGCCATCAGCGCCAACCCAAGCGCCAGCCTGTGACCCGCCTCGGTGCCTTCTTGTGCGACAAGCCAGTCTGTCATGATTTATATATCAAAATCAAAGACATGTGGCGAGAACTTCACAAAACGATGCACCGCATTCCGCTGAAAGGCACCGCTCACCTGGTCCCGGAGCTTTCGGCGCCAACACGGGCGCGTGCGAAATCTTCGGGATCAAAGGCATCAAGATCGTCGATCTGTTCACCAACTCCGATCGCATGGATCGGCAGGCCAAACCGATCGGCCAGCGCCACCAGAACCCCGCCCTTGGCCGTACCGTCCAGCTTGGTCATCACCAGCCCGGTAACATCGGCAAGCTTTTGGAACGTATCCACCTGATTAAGCGCATTTTGCCCCGTGGTCGCATCCAGCACCAGCAAGGTGTTATGCGGCGCATCGGGGTCTTTCTTGCGGATCACCCGGATGATCTTGGCCAGTTCTTCCATCAGATCCTGCCGGTTCTGCAACCGCCCGGCGGTGTCGATCATCAAAAGATCCGCGCCATCTTCTTGCGCCTTGGTCATCGCATCATAGGCCAAAGAGGCCGGGTCAGAGCCTTCGGGCGCGGTCAGCACCGGCACCCCGGCGCGTTCACCCCAGACCTGCAATTGTTCCACGGCGGCGGCGCGGAAAGTATCGCCCGCCGCAATCACCACCTTTTTCCCCGCCCCCCGGAACTGGCTGGCCAGCTTGCCGATGGTCGTGGTCTTGCCCGAGCCGTTGACGCCCACAACCAGCACCACTTGCGGGCGTTTGGCATAAAGCGGCAGGGGCCGGGCGACCGAGGTCATGATACGGGTGATTTCGGCGACCAGTATCTCTTTGATCTCACTCACGGAAATCCGGGTACCCATGCGGCCTTCGGCCAGATTGGCGGTGATACGCAAGGCCGTGTCAACGCCCATGTCAGAGCCGATCAGCAGCTCTTCAAGGCTTTCGAGCATCGCATCGTCAAGCACCCGCCGGGGTTCGGCCGCAGCCTGAGGCTTGGCGCCGAACAAGCGGCCCATAAGGCCGGGCTTGCGAACCGGCGCAGACGCAGCGGCGGGCGCGGCTGGGGGCGCGGCTTGGGGTCGGGCTGGGGGTGCTGCCACCGGCGCTGGTTCGGCAACAGGTTTCGGCGCGGGCGCTGGTTTCGGTTCGGGCGCTGGTTCCGGCGCGGGTTTCGGCACGGGCGCGGGTTCTGGCGCGGGTTCCGCGATAGGTTCGGGTTCCGGCGCGGGCGCGGGTTCCGGCTC
>JBATTI010000383.1:0-6947 GCA_049670445.1 Albidovulum sp.
GGTCTGCTTGTCCAAACGGCCGATGGTTGAGATCGCCGGATTACGCCGTTTCCAGCGCTCGGGCAGGATGTCATAGACCAGTGCGCCGTCTTCCTTGTGCGAACAGGTCATGCCCAAAGGCTTGTACAAAAGGATGACCATGCCAGCGACGGGATCGAGCGCCGCGCCGTCGATCTTCATGCGGGTCGGCAAATCTGGGGTGACAGGGATGCGTTTGGTGACGTCGAGCAGCTCGGCCGCGTCCAGAGTGATACCGCCAGCCTTGGCCAATCGCGCCATTTCGCTGCGGGAGCCATAGCCCATGGAGGACAAAAGCTTGTCGACGCGCGCGGTTGGGATCTTGGCCATCACTTTTGCTTCCTCAACTGGTCCAAAAAGCTGGCGCAAACCGCGCGCGGCATTGCAATCGCGGAACCAATGCACACCAGGTCGCAGACCCGACCTTTGGCTTAGGTGTGTAGCGAAATGGGTCTATCGCCACAATGCGGTAGCCCAAAGATCTGGCCTCTCAAATTGAGAAACGCCCCCCCAAGAGCGGTCGACGGTGGCCTTGTCCGTCGGCTGACGAACAGGCCGATAAAGTGCTGCGCGACAGCTGAGTTGCCGCGATACGAAACCGGCACCGCAGCGCGCCACGTTCCGGTCTGGGCCCAAAATGAACAATACACTAAAATACGCGGACACCTCCATGGCGTGCAAATCTGTCGTTTCCAACCGCGGGACAGCCCAAAGCCAACTGTGGTTGCCTGATCAAGAGGAGCAGGTGCGGCGGGTCTTGTCGATATTTCGTTCGGGGGGCCGCGTGTTTACCGGCCGATGGCGGGCCTACCTGCACTCAGACTTCCGGGCCGTGACCAAACAAGCCAGCAAGACGTCAGCAGGGATTCGCCACCAAGGCTTCGATAAAGCCTGAGAAAAGCTCGCCTTGCGACCTAATCCGCAATTTTGAGTAGATGTTGCGCCGATGAATGCGAACGGTCCCCGGTGAAATTTCAAGGATCTTACCGACGGCATCTGCGGAATGACCCTTGAGAGTAAATTCCGCCACTTGCCGTTCTCTTGGCGTCAGCACACCCGCGCCAAAGCACTGAAAGGCTTGTTCGACGCTTTGGTGCAAATCAGGCCCTGATGAGGTTGCATCCTGTTTGCCAAACTGCGCTGCAAGATCGTGCCAATGTCGCTGGCAGGCGGCTTGGACAATTGGCCAAACATCAGAAACCTGACGAAATTCTTTGGCTGAGAACGACTTTTCAGCCCGCATCAAGGACACAACAATCATGGCACCGCCCGATACATCGATGAAAAAGCCGATTTCCTCGGCCAGCCCCGTGCGTGCGTAATAATTGCGAAAATACTCCCCTTGAAAAAAACGATCAGGCGCCAAGTCGCGAATACGGTACAGCCCAGCTTCAAGGCGATTGCCACAGGCCAGAAAAAACGGGTCCAGAAGATAGGGGCCCTCCTGATAATCCTCAACGAATACCTTGCGTTTCTGCTCCGGAAAATTGTCGAACAAATCCATTGGTCTTGCGCTACCATGATAGCCGAAAACCACGGTGTAATCGAAGGGAACGATAGCATTCAGGACCTCCGAAAGCTCTTTGGCAAACCCGTTGGTACCAATGGCTGAAATCATTGCACCGACTGCGTCGATCCAGTTCTTCATTCTGTCTTCTCCACAAAAACTCAAACTACCAAAAATGTGATATATACAGCCTTTTTAAATTTTCCTACAATTTTGGCAATATGAATAGTATTTACCCAATTTGGAAAAGTTCGCAGTAAATGACTGATGGGGGATATAACACGGCCGTGCCAGAGACCGCAGAAATGCCGATCGCTGAACTGAGGAATGTGTCAAAGCGGTTCGGGACGGTGCTTGCCGCGCAGAATCTCAATCTGACGATCGCCAAGGGCGAATTCCTATCATTTCTTGGCCCTTCCGGCTGCGGCAAGACGACAGCTTTGCGGATGCTGGCGGGATTTGAAGCGCCTAGTGAAGGTGATGTTTTATTGGATGGCGAGGTGGTCAACGCTCTCGATGCCCATCACCGCCCCGTTAATATGGTGTTCCAGCATTACGCGCTGTTCCCACATATGACTGTTGAGCAGAACATTGGTTACGGATTAAGGCAGCGGCGCCCGCGGATCCCACAATCGGTGATTGCCGAAAAAGTCAGCAAGGCACTGGACGTCGTGCGGTTGGGTGGATTTGAAAAGCGCAGGATATGGGAAATGTCGGGCGGACAGCAACAGCGTGTTGCTTTGGCGCGGGCCATTATCAATGAACCCAAGTTGCTGTTGCTGGACGAACCGATGGCGGCACTGGATCGCAAGTTGCGCAAGGAAATGCAGATTGAATTGCAAAACCTGCAGCGGCAACTTGGCATTACCTTCATTCTGGTCACCCATGATCAGGAAGAAGCCCTTTCGATGAGCGACCGGATTTGCGTCATGAGGGATGGCAGGATTGTTCAGGTCGGCAGTCCGCGTGAACTATATGACCGGCCCCAAAACCGCTACGTGGCTGGGTTTGTGGGTACATCGAACTTCTTCGACGGAGAGGTCATTGATGCCAAAGGTGGCCGCGCAACGGTAAGATTGAAAAACGGGGTCGCGGTCGAGGGTTCGCCGGTTTCGCCGGTCATTATTGGCGATGATGTCTGCATCAGTGTGCGGCCAGAGCAGATCAACCTGCATCGGGTGGGCGAAGGCGTGAAAGTCACGGTCTTGAACCGTATTTTTCTGGGTGAGCACACGGAATACTTTGTGAACCATGAAGAACTGGGCGATTTTCTGGTGCTTTCGCCCAGACAACTGGAAGTGAGCGGTGGATCATTCAATACGGGCGACGTGCTGTTCGCCACTTGGGAAAGCGCTGCCGCCCTCGTTCTGAAAAGGGAATAACAAAACCAAGCATCGCATAAGGGAGAAAGACATGACCAAAGACAATGATTTCGTTTCAAAGCAGAAGTTCATGGAAGAACTTTATCGCTTCAAGAAAGGATCAATCTCGCGCCGCCATTTCCTGAACGTCACCGGACTTGGCACTGCCACCGCTGTAATGGGGGCCGCAGTGCCGGGGTTGTTCGCTGGTCGGGCACATGCAGCGGGTGACATCGGCGATCGCGCAATCCTTGCCACCTGGCCAAACTACCATGATCCCGCCAACTTTGACGCATTCACCGAAGCGACCGGCGCGCTTGTCCAGGTCAATGTGTTTGGCTCCAACGAAGAAATGCTTGCGAAACTGCAGGCCGGCGGCAGCGGTTGGGATGTCTATGTGCCAACCAATTACACCATCACCACTTACGTCGAAGAGGGCCTAATCGAGCCGCTGGATTTGTCCCGCTTGCCAAATTATGACCCTTCTGCCTATGACCCGCGCTTTTCCGATGCGGGTAGTGTTGACGGCGTTGTCTATGCGGTTCCCAAGAACTGGGGCACCACAGGCTATGCTGTTAATACCAGTCACACGGGTGATCAGAAAATGACCTCGTGGAAGCAGTTCTGGGATGTGACCATGGACAGTTTCTCGGGTCGGACAATGGTTCATGACTACCAGTTGACCACGATCGGCAACGCGCTCAAATATTTTGGTTATTCGTTCAACTCAGTTGATGAAGCTGAACTTGCGGCGGCTGAAAAGCTGTTGATCGACGCCAAACCGCACCTGTTTGCGATCTCTTCCGACTATCAGCCATCCATGCGCAACGGGGATGCCTGGCTGACCATGTGCTGGACGGGCGATGGCAAACAGCTCAACACCGATATCCCGGAAATCGACTATGTTCTGGGCGTTGAAGGTGGTGAATTGTGGAGCGACTACTATGCGATCCCCAAAGGCGCGCCCCATCTGGATGCCGCCTATGCGTTGATCAATTTCCTGCTGGATCCTCAGGTAAATGCAAAGGAAGTGCTGGCTCACGGCTATCCGACCGCAGACGCCAACACCAATAAACTGTTGCCCGAAGCACTGTTGAACGACCCGATCCTCTATCCAGCGGCTGACTTGTTGAATGCACTGGAATTCGGGGCGGCCGTGACCCTGACCGATCCAAACCGTGCCGAGCTGATGGCGCGTTTCAAGTCGGCCTAACCAAAAACCGGATGAGAACAACATGACAAACCGTGTGCGTAACTGGTTGCTGCTGGCCCCTGCGGGAGCCTGGTTTCTGGTTATGCTTATCGTCCCTTTGACGGTTGTTCTCATCTTCAGCTTTGGAGAGCGCGCACCCGCCGGTGGCGTGGTGCTCGCTTTCTCGCTGGAGCAGTATGCAAACCTGCCGGCAAGATGGACAGCTTTCAAAAACACCTTGACCCTTGCGCCGATTGGCACGCTGGCGGCGTTGTTCATTGCCTATCCTCTGGCCTATTTTTTAGCCGTACGGGCAGATCCAAAATGGAAAACCATCCTTTTGGTTCTGGTTATCGTGCCGTTCTGGACCTCTATCCTGATCCGCAGCTACGCCTGGATTTTTCTGCTTGGCGGGCGCGGTCTTCCGGCACTTCTCGAATGGGTCGGAATTGAGGGCATCCGCCTGATCAATACACCCTTTGCTGTACTTGTGGGCATCATCTACGGGTATCTGCCACTCATGGTCTTTCCGATCTATGTCAGCCTCGATCGACTTGACAAGCGTTTGCTAGAGGCGTCGTCCGATCTTGGCTCCCCGCCATGGCGCACGTTTTTGCAAGTCACGTTGCCGCTTTCAATACCCGGCATCGCGACCGGGTGTATGCTGGTCTTTATTTTGCTGATGGGGGAATTTCTGATCCCGGCGATGTTGGGCGGCGGCAAGGTATTCTTTGTTGGCAACGCGCTGGTCGATCTGTTTTTGCAGTCTCGCAATTGGGCTTATGGCTCGGCCGTAGCGGTCGCGCTGGTCGTGGTCATGCTGATCACGGTGACACTTTACATGCGTCTTCTAAGTCGTCTCGGTGCAAGCCGCGAAGACGTTTCGATCATGTGAGGGGGCGATCATGAGACTTTACGCAATTTCCGTCTACCTCTTCCTTTATATTCCGATCGGTGTGATCGCACTCTTTAGTTTCAACGCCGGACGCAACGCCAGCCAATTGCAGGGGTTTTCCACCAAGTGGTATGGCGCGGCCCTATCCAATCCCTTTGTCATGGACGCGCTGAAAACCAGCCTGACGGTGGCCTTGATCGCCGCATTTTTGGCAACCGTTTTTGGCACTATGGCGGCGGTCGCGTTGCAGGGGGTCAAGGGCCCGGTTCGCAAAGCATTTGATCTGCTGATCTATGTCGCCGTCATGATCCCAGGCATTGTCATCGGAATTGCGACGTTGATTGGCCTTGTTACGGTTTTTGATCAGCTTAATCCCCTGATCACTGCCGTCTGGCCCGAGGGGGCAACACCGCCAATACTGCACATGGGCATGGGGTCATTGGTCGCGGCGCACACGATGTTTTTGATGGCACTGGTCATTATCATCGTTCGGGCGCGCTTGGCAGGAATGGACCGCGCCCTGACCGAAGCTTCCTCAGATCTTTATGCCAGTCCTTTTGGCACCTTTCGTCAGGTGACCCTCCCGTTGATATTTCCAGCGGTCATGGCTGGTTTCTTGCTTAGTTTCACCTTCAGCTTTGACGATTTCATCATCGCCTTCTTCGTCTCCGGGTCAGAGACCACTTTGCCAATCTACGTTTTTTCGTCGATCCGCCGGGGTGTCACGCCTGAGATCAACGCCATAGGTGCAATGGTCCTCGCGGCGTCACTGATCTTGCTGATAACGGCCCAAATCTTGTTGCGACGTGGAAATGGGAAAGCAAAGTGACAGTTCGCCACAGCGTCTCTGATGTACAGTTTGGCTCAATGCTTCAAGGAAAGATCGCGTTGGTGACAGCGGCCGGTTCCGGCATAGGGCGCGCCAGCGCTATGGCAATGGCGCATCAGGGCGCGCATGTCATTGTGACAGACCTGGATGGGCAAAAAGCGGCAGACGTTGCCAACGCGCTGACCGAAGAAGGCTTTGGCGCAACGTCTCTGTTGCTGGACGTCGCCGACGATAAGGCCCTTGGCACAGCAATCGACGACACGGTCAAGACGTTCGGAAAACTGGATATTTTACACTCTCATGCTGGCTATCAAACTGAAGGGAGCCTTGAAGATGTGACACTGGAAGGCATGGATCTGTCGTGGAAATTGAACGTCCGCGCGCATTTCATCGCAGCACGCGCCGCAGTCGGGCATATGAAATCCCAAGGTGGTGGCAGCATCATTATCACTGCGTCCAATTCAGGCGTGCAATATGACCGCGAGATGATTGCCTATGCCACAACCAAGCACGCAGTCGTTGCAATGGTCCGCCAGATGGCGGCAGATTATGCAAAACACAACGTCCGTTTCAACGCGCTTTGTCCCGGTTTCATCGATACTCCCTTCAACGCAGGCTTTGAAAGGCAAATGGGCGGGCGGCTGGAGTTGGAAAACTACATTTCTCGGCATATCCCCATGAAACGCTGGGGCAGCACGGACGAGGTCGCCGATTCTGTTCTGTTCCTCGCTTCTGACATGTCGTCGTTCATGACCGGGCACGCTCTGGTCATCGATGGTGGGGAATCGATCTGAATTTTCCATGCTCAAGCAATGCCGGACCAAACCATTCAGCCGGGCTGATCGCCTTTTGAGTTCTAGAGAAGGCCCGTTTCAATCAATTTGCGGCGGTCTTTTGCACTTGCGGCGCGCGAAGGCTGGTTCGATGACCGATGAGTCATCATTCATATTCTGTACAATGCACGATTGGCCGCAAAGCCAGGGCCGCATCGCAGCGACAGGTCCAGATCGGCCAAGGCCCGGTATGGGCCGACCGCGCCGAACCAATGCGTGCAGCGTTGACGAACATGGGGGCGCGCAAAGAAGTGGCCGCCGATTTGGGGATCGGCTTTTCAACCTTGAGCCGCTGGATCCAGGACGTAATCC
>JBATTI010000384.1:0-9258 GCA_049670445.1 Albidovulum sp.
GTGGATGGTGGCGCAGGCCGACAGGGTGACAACAGCCGCAAGGCTAAGAAGGATACGGGGCATGGGGGACTCCTTTGGGATGGTTCCCGACAAATCTAGCCTGCTTGCGGGCACTGTCAACGACAAGCCGGGGGCCTATTTCACCGCCCCCGCCGCCATGCCCTTGATGATGTAGCGTTCCAGCACCACACCGATGACGATCAGCGGCAGGATGGCCGCAAAGCTGAGTGCGGCCATCGACCACCAGGATATCCCCTGACTGCCGGTCTGGCTGGCGACCATGACCGGCAGCGTATTGGCATGGGTCGAGGTCAAAAGGGCCGCGAAGAAATACTCATTCCAGGTCAGCACCAGCGACAGGATCAGGGCTGCAACCATGCCGGGCAGGGCGATGGGCAGGATGATCGTCAGGAACGCCCCCCAGATCGACAGGCCATCAACCAATGCGGCCTCCTCAAGCTCGGTCGGGATGCCGGCGAACTGATCGCGCATGATCCAGATCACGATGGGAAGAACAGTGAGCGTGTAAAGCAGGATCAGCCCGATGCGGGTGTCGAGCAGGGCGAGTTCCTTGTAAAGCACCAGAAAGGGCAGGGCGAGCACGACGGGCGGCAAGATCAGCTGGCTGATGAAGAAGAATGAGATATCGCCGTTTCTCATAAAGCCGAAGCGATAGGAAAACCGCGACAGCCCATAGGCGGCAAGGCTGCCCAGAATGACCGCCAGAACCGAGGCCGAGACCGAAATGATCAGCGAATTCATGAACCGCAAGGTGAATTCCGACCGCACCGTGGATTCCGCCCCGATCGTGTCGGGCGACAGGCCCAGCGACCGCCAGCCCAGCCATTTCGGCTGATAGTCGATCCAGGGCAGCATATTGCCCTTCATCACATCGGGCGCCATTTTGAACGAGGTGGTGATTGTCCAGTAAATCGGGAACAGGCAGATCAGCGCCCATAAAAGCAGCGCGCCATAAACCGCGACGCGCCCGCTTAGCCATTTGGCCTTATGGGCAAGATCGGTATCGCTGTCGTGAAAGATCTGGGCATTCATGATCAGTACCGCGCCCTTGTCCAGCGTTCGGCCAGCTTCATCATGATCGTCATCGCGATGATGATGATCACCAGATAGAAGATCGCCAGAAGCGTGCCGTAGCCCACGTTGGAACGGTCACGATATTCGCGGAAGATGAAGCTTGTCACACTATCGGTGGCACCGCCGGGCCCGCCCGAGGTGACGTTGATGATGATATCGGCAAGCTTGAGCTTGAAGATGATGCGGATCAGGATCGCGGTCACGGATACGGGCAGCATCAGCGGAAAGGTAATCTCCCAAAACCCGCGCCACGGGCTTGCACCGTCAACCTTTGCTGCTTCATGCAATTCGCGGGGGATGGCCTGAAGCCCCGCCAGGATCATGATCATCATGAAGGGAATGAAGGTCCAGGCATCCATGATCATGATGGTGGCACGGGCAAGCTCGGGGGAGCCGAAAAAAGACGGGCTGTCCCAACCCAGAGACCGCCCCAGACGGGCGATGGGGCCAAAGCGCGTCTCCAGCATGGATTTGCCGACCATCCAGCTGACTGCGACGGGTGACAACATCAAGGGCAGCAAGAACGCCACACGAAAGAATTTGCGCGCGCGGATCTGGGTGTTGAGCAACAGCGCAAGGCCAAAGGCGATGGCATATTCGGGCAAGATCGCCAGCGCATACCAGACCATGTTTTTGAGAGCGTTCCAATAAAACGGATCGCCCCACATCTGGCGAACATTATCGAGGCCGTTGAATTTTCGCCCGGTGGGCGACGAAAGGTTCCAGTCGGAAAAGGCGATGCCAAGCCCGAAGATCAGCGGCAAGACCGCCATCGACAAAACGAACAGCACGGCGGGCAAGACGAACAGCACGCGCTTGCCTTGTTCACCGCGCATCAGAACCTGCCCCCAGCACAGGCAAACCGACCAAAGCGCATAGGCATAAAGCGTGGGTCGCCAGTTTTGAAAGCCAAGGTCGATCTGGCCGACGACTTGCAGCGTTTGCAATAGAGCGACCAGCAGCAAAACCCCCGCCGACCCCCAAATGATCGCGCGCCCCGCACCACGGCGCGCGTCAGAGATATTGTCGTTGGTTACGACATGAAGAAGATCGCCTTCACTGCTCATATCGAAATAATATCACTTCCGGTGAAGGGATGAACATTGCACCCGTCTTTTCCTAATAAACGGCTTTGCTTTTTGTCGCGGCCACGCGCGCCAAACAGCCCTGCCAAATAGGCTTGGGCCGGGGCCGCCTTGGCCCCGGCCCATTCTATCACATTCCCAAGGACGCCTTATAAAGGGCGATCTGGCTGTCTCGCCCGATCTGATCGGTGATCTTTTCCCAAGCCGCCGCGATCGCATCGGCGGTTTCCTGGGCCGATCCGTATTGCCCGGCAAAGCCTTTGGCCAATTCGTCTTCAGCCACCGAGTAATATTGGAAGATACCGGGGATCCGGGGTTCAATGGCCGCATTGGGATGGTTGTAGCTGTCGGCGTTTGAACCAAGGTAATCCTCGACAAAGGCGCGATCGTAACCGGCAGCCTCCCATTCGTCGTAATTGAAATGCGAGGTGCGGTAGGGCTGGAAGCCCGATGGATAGGCCGACATCCACAACGACAGATCCTTGCCGCCCAAATGTGCAGCGGCCGACCATGCAGCCTTGCGCTTTTTCTCATCACCCGAGACGCGGTTGGTGACATACACACCCCAGCCAATATAGGCCATATTGGGGGCGAAGTTGCCTCCTTCGGGCGTTTCCCATTCTTCGGTCTTGGAGTTGTAGACCCGGTCAGAGCCGGGGTTGATCGAGAAGCCCACAACATCACCCACGACAGAGCCGTCAGAGGTGCGCGCGCTTGAACCGACATCCCCCCACCAGCAGATCATCGAACCGGTGCCTGCCAGGAATTGCTGGAAGGCCGTCGTGCCCGGATCGGCGTTGATCTGATCGGGGGGCAGGGCGTTCATGCTGTCCATCACGTCCTGAATGGCTTGCACCCAGGCCGGGTTGTTGACGCGCGGTTTCATTGTGTCGGGGTCAAACAGCCAGGCCGGATCGTCGGGGTGTTTTGCATAGGCCGATGCGCGGTCTTCCAGGAAGTAAAAGCCAAAGCCGCCCCAACCCTTGAGCGGATCAAGAAAGCCGTAAGCCTCAAGCCCCGTCAGCGGATCGGTCTGGCCTTTAAGCGCCTGGGTTGCCGCATTGACCTCTTGCCATGTGGTCGGGGCTTCGGTCATGCCGCTGATGGAGCCTTCGCCGAAATAATCCGTGCGATAGGCGAAGGTATGGCAATCACCATCAATGGTGACCCGGTAGGTCTTGCCGTCCCATGTGCCGACCGGGGCCTGAAGGTAGCCCACGTAATCGGACATATCGATCTGGTCTTTGACCCAGTCAGGCATCTCATCCAGCAGACCCTTGCCGGCGGTATCGCCTTCGAAGGGTGCGCCCATTTCGATGATGTCAAAATCAACGGTTCCCGTGGCGATGGCCTGTTGCAGGCGCGGGTTGTAATCGGCTTGCGCAAGGTCGATCCAGTTGATCTTGGCGCCGGTATAGGCCTCCCATGGTTTCAGGAAGCCGCGGAACAGGAAATTGTGCAGGTTTTGGTTGTTCAGGCCCATGAAGGTCAGCTCAACCCCCGCAAATTCACCTTCGGCGACATTGGCTTTGGTGGCGGCCAGACACAGCTCGCCTACTTTTTGCCAATCGGCATCCGTGGGCGAGCCTTGACCAACGCCGGGGATCTTGAGGATCTCGGCGCGGATATTGTCTTGGGCCATCGCCGGGCGCAGGCCCAATCCACCCAAAGCCGCAGCACCGCCAACACTTGCCGCCGTTTGCAATAACCGCCGCCGCGTCATCGCGCGGGCTGCGGCCATCTCATAAAGTCCAACTTTCATTCACGACCTCCCATTGGTTGATCTGCCTTACTGGCATTCCGGTAGGGGGTGTCACTTGGCCGCTGAATGCAGGCTCTCACTTAAGGCAGCGCCATCCCCAGGCTCGGACCTTGCCGAACTCCGGGTCAGCTTCTCAGCCTTGCCAAGGTGAGTCAAGCATCTAACATGTTAGTATGCTCAGATCGTAGACAGCAGGGAAATGCTGGGTTACCAATCTGGCATGGATGTTCGCGAAGACAGATTTTGGGGGAAGAATGGCCGAGGTTGAAATTCGCGATCTGCGCAAGTCTTACGGCGCGCATGAGGTTGTGCATGGCGTGAATGTCGATATTGCGGATGGGCAGTTTGTGGTGCTGGTCGGGCCGTCGGGCTGTGGAAAATCCACGCTGTTGCGGATGATCGCGGGGCTTGAGGCGATCTCTTCCGGCACGATCAGCATTGGCGGCAAGGTGGTCAATAACCTGCCCCCGGCAGAGCGTGACATTGCAATGGTTTTCCAAAACTACGCGCTTTATCCGCATAAGACGGTGGGGGCGAATATGGGTTTTGCGCTGAAGATGCGCAAAATGGACAAGGCCGAGATTGACCGCCGGGTCGAACATGCCGCCGAAATACTGGGGCTGACGCCCTATCTTGCCCGTTTTCCGCGCGAATTATCGGGGGGCCAGAGGCAAAGGGTGGCGATGGGCCGCGCCATTGTGCGCAATCCGCAGGTGTTTTTGTTTGATGAGCCCTTGTCAAATCTTGATGCCAAGCTGCGCGTGCAGATGCGGTCCGAAATACGCGAGTTGCATCAAAGGCTTGGCACCACGACCGTTTATGTCACCCATGATCAGATAGAGGCCATGACCATGGCGGATCAGATCGTGGTGATGCGCGATGGCCATATCGCCCAGATCGGCGCGCCGCTTGACCTTTATGATCGCCCCGCCAATGTTTTCGTGGCGGGTTTCATCGGCTCCCCTTCGATGAATTTGATCGAAGGGGTGGTGCGCCGCGGCACCGATGGGGCGGAGCTTGATGCCGAGGGCGCGGTTTTGGCACTGCCCGAGATACCGGGCCTGAACGAAGGCCGCCGGGTGATTTTTGGCATTCGCCCCGAACATCTTGATCTGGCCAAGCGCGGGATCGAGGCGAAGGTGGCGGTGGTTGAACCGACCGGATCAGAAACCCATGTGGTCTTGCGCTTCGGCGCAAGAGAGCTTGTCGCGGTGTTTCGGGAGCGGCATGAATTCCGGCCCGGAAATGTCGTGCATCTGGCGCCGCGCGCGGGCATGGTGCATGTGTTTGACGCCGAAAGCGGGGAACGGATCGGATGAGCCGCAGCTTGTTATGTTACGGCGATAGCAACACCCATGGCACGGCGCCGATGGCGGCCCTGGGCGATCTGGACCGCTTTGGCCGCGATCTTCGCTGGACCGGGCATCTGGCCGAGGGCCTTTCCCCCGAATGGGAGGTGATCGAGGCGGGTCATCCGGGGCGCACAACGCTGCATGATGACCCGATTGAAGGGCCGCACCGCAACGGTTTGCGGATCTTGCCTGCGGTGCTGGAAAGCCACCGCCCCCTTGATCTGGTGATCCTGATGCTGGGGACCAATGACCTTAAGGGGCGGTTTTCGGTCAATGCGACAGATATCGCTTTGTCGCTTGAAAAGCTGATCTCGGCAATCCGGGCTTCCGGCGCGGGGCCCGATGGCGAGGCGCCAGAGGTGTTGCTGGTCGCCCCGCCGCCGATAGAGGAAACCGGCTGTCTGGCGGGGATTTTCGCGGGTGGTGCGATCAAATCGCGGCAACTGTGCGCGCGCCTTGCCGAGGCGGCGCGCCGCGCCGATGTGCCATTCGTCGATGCGGGCGACCATATCGCCGTCTCGCCGCTTGACGGGGTGCATTATGAAGAAGACGCCCATGCGGTGCTGGGCCAGGCCCTGCTGCGTGCGGTGCGGCATCATTTCGGATGAAGGGGGGGGCGGATGCTCAAAGGAATTGATCCACGGCTGAATGCCGATGTGCTTGGGGTTTTACGGGCCATGGGGCATGGCGATACTTTGGTGATAGCCGATACCAATTTCCCATCGGCTTCGATCGCGCGCCAAACCGTGACCGGCACGCTTTTGCGGATGGATAACCTGACCTGCGCCGAAGCCGCGAATGCGGTTTTGTCGGTATTTCCGCTTGATACCTTCGTGGATGATTTTGCAGGACGCATGGAAATGGTTGACCAACCCGACGAAGTCCCTGCGGTGCAACAAGAGGTTCAGGTTGAAATAGATCAAGCAGAAGGCCGGTCAAGGCCGATGATCGGCATAGAAAGGTTCGATTTTTATGAGCGCGCCAAACAGGCCTATGCGGTTATCCAGACCGGAGAGCGGCGGTTTTACGGTTGTTTCATCTTGCGCAAGGGCGTGATCGGGCCGGAGGCATAATATGGGAAGTGTCGTTGTCTTGGGCGTGTTCGTCGCCGATACCTCTTACCGGGCCTCCCGCCCGCCGCGCATGGGCGAGACGATCATGGGCGAAAGCTTCGCCCTTGGGCCAGGTGGCAAGGGGTCAAATCAGGCCGTGGCGGCCGCGCGCGCTGGCGCAAAGACACATATGATCACCCGGCTGGGGCGGGATCCATTCGCCGATATGGCTTTGGCGTGCTGGAAAGATGCCGGGGTTATCCCCGCGATCACCCAGCATGACGACAGCTATACCGGGGCGGCCTATATCTTTGTGGAAGCGTCGACCGGGGATAATGCGATTATCGTTTGCCCCGGTGTCGCAGGCACAATTTCGGACGCCGATATTGAGGCGCGCGCAGCCCTGATCTCGGCGGCTTCGGTGTTTGTGACGCAGCTTGAACAGCCGCTTGCCGCCGCCATGCGCGCTTTGCAGATTGCCCGCGCTGCCGGGGTGCGCACCGTGCTGAACCCGGCACCTGCGGCACCTTTGCCTGATGGTATGCTGGGCCTTTGCGATTTCGTCACCCCCAATGAAACCGAAGCCGAAGCGCTGACCGGCGTTAAGGTGACCTCGGTTGAAGATGCGATCACCGCCGCAAAGGCGCTGCGCTTGATGGGGGCAGGGGCCGCGATCATTACGCTGGGCGACAAGGGCGCGCTCTACCACGATGGCGATCAGACCAGGCATGTGCCGGCCGTGGCCGCAGGCCCGGTCGTTGAAACCACCGGGGCGGGTGACGCCTTCAACGGCGGCTTTGCGGCCGCCCTTGCACGCGGCGATGACCCGCTCAGCGCAACCCGCTTTGGCTGTGCGACCGCAGGGATTTCCGTCACGCGCGCGGGCACGGCGCCGTCAATGCCCAGCCTTGCCGAAATCACGGCTGTCTTGGGTAACAGCTAGGCTTTCCGAATAGCGCGCCGCATCGCGCGGGTTTGTAACCGCCCGTCGCCTTTGGGGGACAGAGTGACTTGTTTCGGGTAGTGTCGGGCGCATCGAAGGGCGTATCACAAATGTCGGGCGCTTAAGATCGCCTTGACTAATGATCCGATAAGAATTGACGATTTGCCTTATGATGGTCAGGTAAGCCCTTCTAGGCAAACCCTGTCCGCTACGGGTCTGAGGAGAGAATATGCCAGCACTGTCGTTCTTGTTGCATCTGGCCGGGGCGGTCATGCTTTTGCTTTGGGCCGTGCGCATGGTGCGCACCGGGGTCGAGCGCGCGCATGGCACCGCGTTGAAGGCGGCGCTGCGGGGCGCGCGCGGCGGCTATGCGCAGATGGCGTTGTCGGGTGTGATCCTGGCGGTGGTCTTGCAAAGTTCGACCGCCGTGGGGGTCTTGGCGGCGGGATTTGCGACCAGCGGGATTTTGACGGTGGGTGCGGGGATAGCCGCCCTTTTGGGGGCTGATCTTGGATCTGCCTTGGTCGTGAAGATCCTGTCTTTCGACTTAAGCGGCCTGATCCCGATCCTGCTCTTCGCCGGTGCCACCTTGTTCCTGAAGTTCGAGGCCCGCAAATGGCGCCAGACCGGGCGCATCGTCTTGGGCATCGCCTTTATCCTTTTGTCGCTGAAGATGGTGGGCGAGGCGACCGAACCTTTGCGCGACAGCGCCTTTTTGCCGCTGATGATCAACTATCTGAAGGGCGATCCGCTGACCGCCTTTGGTGTGGCGGCCTTGATCGCCTGGCTGGTGCATTCGTCGGTGGCGACGGTTTTGTTGTTGGTGACCTTCGCGGCAAGTGGTCTGTTGCCGCTGGAGGTGGCCTTGCCGATGGTCCTTGGTGCCAATGTCGGCGGCGGGATCATTGCGGTTTGGCTGACCCGAGGCATGGAGATCGAGGCGCGCCGCATCCCGCTTGGCAATCTGATCTTTCGGGGGGCGTTTTCGGGGCTGGCCTTTGGGCTTTTGTTGCTGGTGGATCTGCCGGTGCAATATTTGGGGGGGCGTGCAGCGCAGCAGTTGGTGAACTTCCATCTGGTTTTCAATCTGGCATTGGTTGTGGTGACGCTGCCGTTTGTCGGATGGATGGAACGCCTGACGGACAGGTTGTTGTCAGCACCGGTTGCAGCCGCAGCCGCCGATGGAATTGCTCCGCCCAGATCGGCGCTGGACCGCACCGCGCTTCAAACGCCCAGCGTGGCGCTCGCCAGCGCCAAGCGCGAATTGCTGCACATGGGAGAGTTGATTGCCACCATGTACCAACCCGTGATGGACCTTATGGACGGTGGCAACCAAGACCAGATCGAGCGGGTGCGCGCACAAGATGATCGCATCAACCGGATGCATACCGACATCAAGCTCTTCATCGCCGAGGTCAATCGCGGCAAGCTAAACGCCCAAGAAGCGCGTCTTGGGATGGAGCTGACAGATTTCACCATCAACCTTGAACATGTCGGTGATATCATCGCCAAGAACCTGCTGGCTTTGGCCGAAGACCGGGCCAGCAAGAATTTGCGGTTTTCCGAAGAGGGCTGGGCAGAGATGTGCAACCTTCACGCCCGCGTCGGCGCCAATATGCAGCTCGCGCTGAATGTGCTGATTTCCGGCGACACCGATAGCGCGCGGCAACTGGCCAAGGAAAAAGAGGTCATGCGCCGGTTAGAGCGTGAAAGCCACGACCGCCATCTGGACCGGCTGCGCACCGGGCACAGCAATAGCATCGAAACCTCCGACATCCATCTGGAGGTGGTCAGATCACTCAAAGAAATCAATTCATTGCTGGTGACTGTCGCTTATCCGATCCTGACTGAAAGCGGGCTTTTGTTGCAAAGCAGGCTGGCGCAGACGGCGTGAATGGCGGCGCCCCCCCCCGCATGACGTGCCTCGGCAAAGGTTCACCGCGCGCCCAGACGCCAGCCATCAATAACC
>JBATTI010000385.1:0-5329 GCA_049670445.1 Albidovulum sp.
GATCTGATGCGCCCCTATATTGCCCGGCATCTGGAACAGGGCGGGCGGCTGCACCAGATCACCCGGCATATGCTGGGCCTTTTTCACGGGCGGCCGGGGGCGCGGGGCTGGCGGCGGATCTTGTCAGAGCGCGCCAACCATGATGGTGCGGGGCAAGAGGTGCTTGACGCAGCCCTTGCGCCGCTTTGCGAAATGGTGTGACGGGCGTGGGTGATTGTTGCTGGCCATCCGGCCGGCCCGGCGCTATTTCTGCACGCACCGCCAGAGGTTATTGATGCCAGATCCTGCCCAGCTTTTGCCCATGCTTTTATTGCTATTGGCCATCGGTGCCTTTGCCGGGGTGATTTCGGGCCTTTTGGGGGTTGGTGGCGGCATCATTTTGGTGCCTGCGTTTTTCTATACATTTACCGGGCTTGGCTTTGGGGGCGCGGGGGTCATGCGGGTGGCAATCGCGACATCGCTTGCTACGATCATTGTCACCTCGGTGCGCTCGGTCCTGGCGCATAACCGACGCGGGGCGGTGGATTGGGCGATTTTGCGCGGCTGGGCGCCCGGCATTGCCATCGGCGCTGTGGTTGGCGGCTGGGTGGTGATGCGGCTCAATACCGTGGCCTTGCAGATGATCTTTGGGTGCCTGGCGTTAAGCGTCGCACTTTATCTGGGCCTTGGGCGCAGCGATTGGCGGCTTGGGGCCGCAATGCCAAAGGGGGCGGCGCGCGCAGCCGTTTCGCCATTGGTCGGGTTTTTGTCGGTTCTGATGGGGATCGGTGGCGGAAGTTTCGGCGTGCCATTGATGAGTCTTTTTGGAACGCCCATTCACCGCGCGGTTGCAACTGCGGCGGGGTTTGGGGTGATTATCGCCGTGCCATCGGTTGCGGTTTTACTGACCACGCCGGTGGCCAACCCGCCGCCTTTGACATTGGGGGCGGTCAATCTGCCAGCCTTCGCGGTGATTATCGCGATGACGCTGATCACCGCCCCGCTTGGCGTTCGCTTGGCCCATTCGCTGGATCCAGCGCCGCTGAAACGGATCTTTGCCGGGTTCCTGGCGGTATTGGCGCTGAACATGCTGCGAAAGGCTTTTGGATGGTGACGGCGGCGCTGGCTGCACGGGGATGGCACCGCTTCAAGGCCGATCCGGCAATCCTGGATTGGGTCGGGGCGGCCTTGCCTGTCGCACAAAAGGCGATTGCCGATAGCGATGAGGATTGGCGCTGTGGCGGCACATGGTTTGTGGGCGTCGATGCCTTGCCCAATGACGCGGATGGTGCAGTGGGCGGTGTGGCGCTTGACGGGCAGGCGGTTCGCGCCGTGCGGGATGCGTTCGGGCCGATGGCATTTCACCGCGCACAGCTGTCGGCCATTGCGCCGGGTTATCCGCGCCCGTCGGCGGATGAGACTGCGGCGGCTTACGGCTACCGGCTTAGGCGCGATGCGGCACATGTGGATGGGATATTGCCAATCGGCGCGCAAAAGCGCCGGATGCTGCGTGAACCGCATGGCTATGTCTTGGGGGTAGCACTGAATGATGCAGATGCAGGGGCAGCACCCTTGGTGGTGTGGGACAGCAGCCACAAGATCATGGCGCAGGCTTTCGCGCGCGCCCTTGATGGCCATGCCCCCGCAGATTGGGCCGATGTTGATCTGACCGACGCCTACCAAGCGGCGCGGCGCGCGGTATTCGCGGCTTGCGCCCGCATCGAGCTGCCGCAAAAACCGGGGGAAGCGGTGTTGCTGGACCGTCATCTTTTGCACGGGGTGGCCCCTTGGCAAGAGGGGGCGAAAGCCGCGCCGGAAGGCCGGATCATTGCCTATTTCCGCCCGCAGCTGGCGCAAGCCGGTGATTGGCTCTAGGCGAAAGATCTTATTTTACGCTGCGCTGTTCCAACCTTGCGGCGCGACCGCCGCGGCGATGCGACAAACGCGGCGCGCGTGACGGTAGTTCGGCCAATACCGCGCGGCGGGCCTCGGGGCTCATCCGGCCCCAAGAGGTTATTTCTTCGATGCTGCGCAAACAGCCGACGCAAATGCGTTCGGTCGGATGAACCGTGCACAGCTTGACGCAAGGCGATTCAACCTCGTTGCGTTTCCACAGGTCATCGATTTTGTTCTGCTCGTTCAAATTTGCCGCCTCAAATGCCCGATCCGGTCAAGCGCGCCTTGCAAGATATACCCCGCCGCGACGTAATCTATGACCTCAGAGCGACGTTTTCGCGACGTATCCGCCTCAAGTAAGGCACGTTCTGCGGCAACCGTGGACAGACGTTCATCCCAATAACCGATGGGCAGATCGGTCAGGCGGCTCAGGTTTCGGGCAAAGGCGCGGGTCTTTTGGCAGCGCGGGCCTTCACTGCCATCCATGTTCAGTGGCAGGCCAAGGATCACGCCCTTGATCTCGCGCGCGGCAAGGATGCCAAGCAAAGCCGCCGCATCGGCGGTAAATTTGGTGCGCCGGATGGTTTCAAGCGGGGTCGCCACCGAAAGCCTGCGGTCCGACACCGCAACACCAATGGTCTTGTCGCCAAAATCCAGACCGGCAATCGCATAGTTGTGGGGCAGGGCTGCCAAAAATGCCTCGGTGGTTTCACAGATCATTGCGCCAACCCTGCTTGATTGGCGGCGGCCTTCAGGGCGGCAAGTTCCGGCGCATGGCCTGCGAATACCTCTTGTGCCTCGGTCCAGATCGCCAGGGCGCGATCTTTTTCGCCCAAAACCCCAAGGGCTGCGATCAGGCGCGCCCATTCTTGCGCAGACCCGCCCTCACTCGCCAAACGCGCACTAAGCCCATCAACCATGGAACGGATCATAGCGGCGCGGTCTTCGTCGCTCATCTGCGACGCAGCGGCGACATCGGCGGCATCGGGGCCAGGCAAAGACAAAGGCGGCGATGCGGTCGGCGGCGGGGTGTAGGTAACACCGGCGGCATCCGCCAGCAGTGGCATCTGGGCGCGGATCGGGGCGATCCAGGGGGCGTCTTCGGGGCCTTCCTCCAACAATGGGCGCCAATAGCCGAAGGCGCGGTCAGGGCGCCCGGTTTGCGCCCACATCAGCCCCATGTAAAACCGCGCCGTGCCGTTTTTGGGTGATAGCGCAAGGGCTTGGGCCAATTCCGCCTCGGCCTCGGGCGAGACATAGCCCGCCGCAGATTGCACATAAAGATCGGCCAACTGGGCGTGATCGAAGGCCGTGGTCTGCGCAGGCCCCTGAAGGGCGATGATGTGGCGCAAGGCCTCAGCGGCGGCCACTAGATTGCCCAGCCGGGTTTCATGCTGCACCAGCAGACGAAAGCCTTCGATACTATCGGGGTTCTGGGCGGTGGTGCTGCGCAATTGCTCCATCAGCGTGGCATAGGCCGGATCGGGCTCGGGGCGCTGCGGGATGACACCTGACGCCATCGCTTCCGCCTCGGCCTCGGTCTGCGTAAGACGCTCGGCATAAAACCCCGCGGCGCGTTCAAGCCGCATCGACATCGGCTGATCGGGGTAACCCGGCGCGCCCAGCTTGTCGTAAAGCGCAAAAGCGCCCGCGAAACAAAGCACCGTCAGAGCCATAGGCAAAGCAATGCCGCCCGGTTTTGCAACCTCGGCGCGGGCATGCTTTTGGGACCGGTCATGTTCCAGTATCCGGCGCGCGATTTCGACTTTCAGCGGCTCCGCCTCTGACGCGCCGATAATGCCGCGCGCAAGGTTGCCTTCCACCTCTTCCAACTGGGCGCGGTAAACGGCCATATCCGCATGTTCTGCCCCGCCCAGGGTGGCCAGGTCCGGCCTGCGCCGCATTGTGCGCCATAGCACATAGGCCGAAGCCGCCACCATTGCCAAAACTACCGCCCAAAAAGCCATCAGTCCTCCGTTTCACCTATCAGATAGCCGTTTGGGGTCGATCCCGAAAGGGCCTGGCTGCTACAAAGCGTCAGAGTGCCGCATTTGTGGGATATGTCGCATTTGGCGAGATTGTGACGTTTGCCAGCCTGTTGCAATCGGCGCGCTGATACATCAAGCCCACAAGGGTGAAACCAGCCTGCCTTTGGGGGATTCGTCATGGCCATGAAACGTTACTCAGTCTTCGCCATTGCCCGAGAGGCGATGGGATATCATCAGGGTTGGGAACGGGCCTGGGCTGCGCCGCAACCCAAGAAGAAATACGATGTGATCATTGTCGGTGCCGGTGGCCACGGCCTTGCCACTGCCTATTACCTTGGCAAGAACTACGGCATCACCAATGTCGCCGTGATCGAAAAGGGCTGGCTTGGCGGCGGCAATACCGGCCGCAACACCACGATCATCCGGTCAAACTACCTGCAAGATCCCTCCGCTGCGATCTACGAAAAGGCCCGCTCGCTTTACGAGACGATGAGTCAGGATCTGAACTACAACGTCATGTTCTCGCCGCGCGGTCTTTTGATGCTGGCCCAGACCCAGCATGAGATCCGCGGATATAAGCGCACCGTTTACGCCAACAACCTGCAAGGGGTGGTGACCGAATGGATTGAGCCTGCCCGCGTCAAGGAACTGGTGCCGATCATCAACCTCGATGGCCCGCGCTATCCGGTTCTGGGGGCTTTGTACCAGGCACGCGGTGGCACCGCGCGCCATGATGCCGTGGCCTGGGGCTATGCGCGCGCCTGTAGCGCCATGGGCATGGACATCATCCAGCAATGCGAAGTGACGGCAGTGCGCAGCGAAGGCGGCAAGGTAACGGGCGTTGACACCACTAAGGGCAGGATCGATTGCGACAAGCTTGGCATGGTCGTGGCCGGCCATTCCAGCGTTCTGGCCGAAATGGCGGGATTCCGTCTGCCGATTGAATCACTGGCGCTTCAGGCTTTGGTGTCCGAACCGATCAAACCCTGCATGGATGTGGTGGTGATGGCCAATACCGTGCACGGCTACATGAGCCAATCCGACAAAGGCGAAATGGTCATCGGCGGCGGCACTGACGGGTTCAACAACTACACTCAGCGCGGATCCTTCCACCACGCCGAGGAAACCGTGCGGGCCTTGGTTGAAACCTTCCCGATGATCTCGCGCCTCAAGATGTTGCGCCAATGGGGCGGGATCGTTGACATGACTGGCGACCGCTCGCCGCTATTGTCCAAAACCCCGGTCGAAGGCATCTTTGTGAACTGTGGCTGGGGCACCGGCGGCTTCAAGGCCATTCCCGGATCAGGCTGGGCCATGGCCGAACTGATGGCGCGCGGCTATTCACCGCTCACGGAAGAGTTTTCGATGTACCGCTTCCGCGAAGGCAAGTTCATTGATGAATCCGTCGCCGCCGGGGTGGCGCATTGATGGCTCTTCTTCTGTTTGCAAATACCTCGGGGGTCCGG
>JBATTI010000386.1:0-2846 GCA_049670445.1 Albidovulum sp.
CCCAAAAGCACCGCACCCGCGATCGCGGCATCAACCGCATTGCCCCCCGATTGAAGTATTTGCACGGCCACTTGGGCAGCGAGCGGATGTGATGTGGCGCAAAGACCGTTGGTCGCAAAAACCGCCGACCGTCCCGGAAAGTGAAAATCGCGCAAAGCTGCCCCCATTTACTGGGTTCAGGCTAATGCGCGGATTGTGGGAAGGGAAGGGAAGACCTCGGCGGGGCGTGCAGGGGGGGGCTGTTATACGCCCCGCCGAGAGAAGCTATTCATAAGCTACAATCCTCTTATGAGAGGCTTATTTGTTCAAGATAGGTGCAAAATGCGGAAATAATGTGTTCGCCTGAAGCATATTGTCGTAAAATTAGACCAATCAAACTGCGGCAAACCTTCAAGATATGCGCGCGCGCCCGGGGAAAAGCTGACGTTTATGGATGCAGCTTTGGCTACTGTGCTGGGTAAGGCATCTTCGAAAGCGGCAAAGAGAATGTCAGGCGATTCACATTCTCGCGCCGTTCATATTGCAGATCGGCGGTCAGGGCGCGAATCAGGCTCCACCCCCAGCCACCTTCGGGCAAGTCAGCGGTATTTTCATTTATTTCGGGGGCTTGAAGATCAGGAAGCGCCAGATCCGGCATAGGATGGCCCTGATCTTCTACAACGCAGGCCAAGGACGCTTCTTCGCGCCGCAAAAACAAAATGATCTCTCCTTGCGGTAAATCCGCATAAGCATGTTCGACCACATTGTTCAAAACCTCGGCAAGTGTCAGTTCAAGTGCGCCTGCATCGTCTTGGCTGATCTTGCGGGCGAAACGCGCGACTGACCGGCGCAAAACCTGCCGGACTTGCGCAGAATCGGCCAAAAATCGAAATTCGATCTGGTCACACTTGCAAGACTGGTCGTCAGGCATTTCCAATTCCTTGTGCAGGCGCATCCGCGTGAATCGCAAAAACGCTGTCCATCCGCGTCATGTGGAACACCTTACTGACGTTGGCGGTAAGTGCGGCAAGTTCCAATTTGCACGCCGGGGCGAGAAACTTCATCACCGCGACAATCGCGCCAAGGCCAGAGCTGTCGACAAATCCCACCTGCGACAGATCAAGGATAACGCGCCCATCGCTTGTTTCGGCGAATTCGCGCATCTTGTCTTTGAATTGAATCGCAACAGATGCGTCAATCCGGGGTTCATTCACGCGGACAACCCGCGCACCTTCGATAATTTCGGACGAAAGGTTCATGAGCACACTCCAATTCTTTTTACGATGGTTTGCGCTAGACTAGACGCCAATCCTTACCATTCGGTATTGCTGCATCAGGCAAAAGGACGGGTCAGATGAATGAAGTTGTAATCTGCGGCGCGGCACGTACGGCGCTGGGCGGTTTTCAGGGGGTTTTTTCCGGAACTGATGCGACGACGCTGGGCGGGGCGGCAATAGCCGCCGCCATGGTAGATGCGGGAGCGGGCCCCGGGCAGATCGAGGAGGTGTTGATGGGTTGCGTCTTGCCCGCTGGCCTTGGTCAGGCACCGGCGCGTCAGGCAGGGTTCAGGGCAGGGCTGGGCCCAAACGTGCCCGCGACCACCGTAAACAAGATGTGTGGGTCGGGGATGAAAACCGCGATGCTGGCCTTCGATCAGATCGCGCTTGGAAGTGCTTCAATTATCGCGGCGGGCGGTATGGAAAGCATGACGAATGCGCCTTACCTTTTGCCCAAGATGCGCGGTGGTACCCGGCTTGGCCATGGTCAGGTCATCGATCACATGTTTCTTGATGGGCTTGAAGACGCCTATGACAAGGGCCGCTTGATGGGCACATTCGCCGAAGATTGCGCCGACCGGTTCCAATTCAGCCGCGCCGCACAAGATGAATATGCGCAGACGTCCTTGTCAAACGCGCTTGCTGCGCAAAAATCAGGTGCCTTCGCGCGTGAGATCACGCCGTTAACCGTGACGATCCGTAAAGGCGAGGTCACGGTTACACATGACGAACAACCCGGCCTTGCGCGGCCCGACAAGATCCCGCAGCTCAAACCAGCTTTCCGTGAAGGCGGCACGGTCACGGCGGCCAATTCATCGTCTATCTCGGATGGGGCTGCAGCCCTTATCCTTGCCTCACGCCAAAAGGCTGAGGCTTCGGGCCTGAATATCCACGCCCGTATCCTGGGCCATACCACCCATGCCCATGCGCCCGCCGATTTCCCCACTGCGCCAATCCCTGCTGCCCGCAAGCTGCTTGACCGGCTGGGTTGGGCGACCTCGGATGTCGATCTGTGGGAGGTTAATGAAGCTTTCGCCGTTGTCCCGATGGCCTTCATCCAAGATCTGCGCATCGCGCGTGACATCATGAACGTCAATGGTGGGGCCTGCGCACTTGGCCATCCTATCGGCGCATCGGGCGCGCGGATCATCGTGACGCTTCTGGCGGCTCTTGAACATCGCGGGTTGAAGCGTGGTATCGCCGCCATCTGTATCGGTGGTGGTGAGGGCACCGCCATCGCCATTGAGCGTCTTTGAGCCCCGGAATACCGCCAAAAGGAACCAACATGAAAGTTGACTACACCGATCTGGCCGCCACCATTGCCAGCCTGACCAAGGGTGAAACCGATGCCGTGGCATTGATGGCTACGATCGCTTGCGAAGTGCATCATTCGGATGATCGCTTTAACTGGACTGGATTTTACCGGGTCACAGCCCCGGAACTGTTGAAGATCGGACCCTATCAGGGTGGGCATGGCTGCCTTGTCATCCCGTTTTCGCGCGGCGTCTGTGGTGCGGCGGCGCGCATGCGCGAAGTACAGATCGTGGCCGATGTCGAGGCCTTTCCCGGCCATATCGCCTGCGCATCCTC
>JBATTI010000387.1:0-11245 GCA_049670445.1 Albidovulum sp.
GGCTTTAACCGTTCAAGAGCTTGTTTAAGCTGCCCCATCTCTTGTTCGATCCCAAGGATCTGGCTTGCATCGGGCTGTGTGTCACTTTCATGTTCCCATTCCTCGGGAACCGGGCGGCGGTTTTTGCGAAACAGATCAATCTGCCGGTTGCGCGCGATCTGATAGATCCAGGCAGAGGTCTGCGCGCGGTGCGGATCGAACTGGGCTGCCTTGCGCCAGACCGCCAACATAACGTCTTGAACAACCTCTTCTGCTTGGGCGGCGGAACTGCCCGAGCGGATAACGAAAGCCTTCAGGCGGGGCGCAAAATAATCGAAAAGATCCGCAAAGGCCGCGCGATCACGCCGATCGCGCACCGCCAGCATCCACATAGTCTGGTCGTTGAACTTTGGCGTCTCAGGCTTGGTCAATCCATCACCATTCACAAGTCTTGCCGTCAAAGACATGGCCTGGGCATTGGGTGCCCGGCTGGCAGGTCTTTCAGACATGGCTAATGTGGTCAACACATGCCTGATACGCAAGCACATGCGCATTGGATCAAAATTTTGATCCGGATTGCCGTTTGGCGCGTAACATCTTCGAAAAATAGGGGATGTTCATGTCGTTTGATGCTCTGCCGCCGCTATCGAAACGGATTGCCGTGATTGGCGGGGGCATTTCGGGTCTGGCCTCGGCCTATCTTTTGTCGCCGCGCCACCGCGTTACCTTGTTCGAGGCCGAGCCCCGGATGGGTGGACATGCGCGTACCATTATGGCTGGACTTAACGGCGACCGGCCAGTTGATACCGGCTTTATCGTTTTCAACTACGCCAACTACCCGCATCTGACCCGCATGTTCCACGATCTGGATGTGCCGGTGGAAAAAAGCGATATGAGCTTTGGGGTCACCATAGACAGCGGCAAGATCGAATATGGTTTGAAGAACCTCGCCTCCATGGTCGGACAAAGACGAAACGCCTTTCGGCCCGGTTTCTTGGGGATGATGCGCGATATCATCACCTTTAATGCCAAGGCCGAGGCCGCGGCGAAAAATGATGCAATGACCATCGGCGACCTGATGCAGGATCTGCGGATGGGGGATTGGTTTCAACGATATTACCTGATGCCGATCTGCGGTGCGATCTGGTCAACCTCAACAGAAGGCATCCGCGATTTTCCCGCCCGCTCTCTGGTAAGCTTCTTTCGCAACCATGCGCTGCTTAGTGCTACGCAACCGCATCAGTGGTGGACGGTCAAAGGGGGCAGCATCGAATATGTGCGCAAGCTGGTGGCGCATCTGACGCTGTCGGGTTGCAATTTGCGCACGGGTACGCCCGTGACCCGTGTTGAACGCGACGGGCCTGGCGTCAAGGTCTTCGCCAGTGGAATTGCCGAGCAGTTCGATGAGGTCATCTTCGCTTGCCATTCCGATCAGGCGCTTGGCTTGCTGGCGGCACCAACCGACGCCGAAGGCCGCGCTTTGTCCAACATGACCTATCAAGATAACCGGGTGATCTTGCACCGCGACATGGCGCAGATGCCACGACGGCGGGCGTGCTGGTCAAGCTGGATCTATAAATCCGACACCCGCCGTCAAGAAACCCGCATCGGCGTCACCTATTGGATGAACCGTTTGCAAAATATTCCCGAAACCGACCCGCTTTTTGTCACCCTTAACCCGTCCGATGACATTCCCGATCATCTGATCTACGACGATACGGTGTTTCGCCATCCGGTTTTCGACAGCCTTGCCCTGGCGGCTCAAACAGGGCTGCGCGAAATCCAGGGGCAGAACGGCACCTGGTTTGCGGGTGCCTACACACGCCACGGTTTTCACGAAGATGGTTTTGCCTCTGCCGCACGCATCGCCCGGCAGTTTGACCAGAGCTTCGATCGGCACTTCGCATGAACGTCTGGCCCGAACATATCCAAGGTCATACCACCCATGCGCGGCGCGGCGCGATTGGCAATACCTTCCGCTATAGCGTCGATTATGTGCTGATGGATCCAGAGGCGGATGCAGGCCCTGCGCTGTTTTCGCGCAACCGCTGGAACCTGATTGCGGTGCATGACCGCCACCATGGCGGCATTCGCGGTAACGGTCGCGGTGTTTCTTGGGCGCGGGGCGTGTTTGCCCAGCGCGGCCTTGCCCTTGCGCCAAATGACCGCGTCTTACTGCTAAGCCAACCCAGTTTCTTGGGATATGTCTTCAACCCGGTCAGCTTCTGGCTGGCCTTTCGTGGCGCCGAGCTGATTGCGGCGATTGCCGAGGTCAACAACACCTTCGGCGATCGTCACAGCTATTTTTGCGCCAAAGCGGAGTTTGCCCCGATCTTGCCCGGCGACCGGATCGTGGCGCAAAAGGTGTTCCACGTGTCGCCCTTTCAAGATGTGGCGGGCACTTACAGTTTCGCATTTGATATGCGGCCCGAGCGGATTTCCATCCTGATCGCGTTTCGCAATGGATCCGAGGGAGTGTTCGCAACGCTGGCCGGGGGGCGCAAACCGCTGTCGAATGCTTCTATCCTGACTTTGGCGCTGCGCCGGCCTTTGGGCGCGCTGCGCACCATTTTGTTGATCCACTGGCAAGCCCTGCGCCTCAAACTGAAGCGCGCGGTGTTTCGCCCGCGCCCCAACCCGCCCACACATGAGGTGACGTGATGCTGTTTTTGACAGGCCAGATAAAATCCGGGTTTTTGGCAACCTGCGAAGGCATCACCAAAGGCTCACTGCGCCTCTGGACCCCGGAAGGTACGTGCCACGATTTCGGTCAAGGTGCGCCGGTAGCCGAGATGCGCATCCATGACTGGTCGGTGGTGACGGCGACGCTGGCGCGCGGCGACATCGGCTTTGGCGAAACTTATGTTCAGGGACTTTGGGATACGCCATCGGTTGAAATGCTGATCCAGATCGCGATCCTCAATCTTGATCAGTTCAAGGGCTATGCCTATGCGGGATTTTGGCAAAACCTGAAGTTCCGCACGCTTGACCGGCTTATGCGGGTGAATTCGCCCAGTGGGGCGGCGCGTAATATTCGCGCGCATTACGATGTCGGGAATGAGTTTTTTCAGCTTTGGCTGGATCCGGGTATGACCTATTCATCAGCCCTGTTTGAGCCGGGGGAGAATGATCTTTTATCGGCTCAAAACCGGAAATATGACCGCATTCTTGATCGTCTCAACGGGGGCGAACGGGTGCTGGAGGTCGGTTGCGGTTGGGGTGGTTTTGCGGAAAGGGCGGCGGATCGTGGCCGTCATGTCACCGGGCTTACGATCTCGCCCAGCCAAAAAGGCTATGCCGACGCACGGCTGGACGGGCGAGCCGAGATCTTGTTGCAGGACTACCGTGCCTCTGGCGGCACCTATGACAATATCGTTTCAATCGAGATGATCGAGGCGGTGGGCCAACGCTACTGGCCAACGTTCTTCGCCACGCTCAAGGCGCGGCTTGCGCAAGGTGGGCAAGCGGTTTTGCAGGTGATCACCGTGCCGGACGATTATTTCGACACCTACCGGCGTAGCAGCGATTTCATTCGCCGTCACATCTTTCCGGGCGGCATGTTGTTGTCGAACGCACAGATTGCCGCCGTTGCCAGCAAGTCCGGCCTTGTCACACAAAACACCTTCAGTTTCGGTGAGGATTATGCGCGTACCTGCCGTATCTGGGCCGAACAGCTAGAAGCGCAAGCAGGGCGCGCCCTGCGCTTTGGCTATGACGACCGCTTCTTGCGAAGCTGGCGCTATTACCTTGGCGCTTGTGCCGGTTCCTTTGCTTTGGGCCATACCAATGTAGTGCAAGTGGAACTGACCCATGTTTGATGTGGGTGGTCCGGCATGCAACGCGCACCAAAGCTGATGCAGATCTTGGATCAGTGGAAAACCGGCCTTTTCGCCGCCATGCTGGCCGCAGCCGGTTTGCCGATCTACATTCACTTGCCGCAGTTTGCGGCCTCGGAACTGGGTCTATCGCTGGCAACCATCGGCACGATCTTAATTGGCATCCGTTTGCTGGATTTTTTGCAAGACCCGTTTCTTGGCTGGATGGTTGACCGCTGGCCCCGGTTGCGCCGCCATTTTGCGGCGGTCGCGGTCTTTGGGCTTGGCCTTGGATTCTTGTTGCTGTTTTCCGTAGCCCCGCTGTTTCGTGCCGAGCTTTGGCTGATCTTGACGCTTGTGATATTGTTCACGGCCTACAGTCTTGCGACCATCTTGATCTACGGGCAAAGCGTCGAGATCGCGGAAAGCGGCGGTTCCGCCGGGCATTACAAAATCGCCACCTACCGCGAGGCGGGCCTGATCATCGGTGTCGTGATCGCAGCAATCGGCCCTGCGATTTTGGCGCTGATCGCCGGGCCGCAGGCTTCATACCGGCTGTTCGGCTGGTTCTTGGGCGCATTCGCCCTGATAGTATGGGCATTGACGCGCAGCCTTTGGGCCGCCCAACGGCTGCCCACCCAGCCTTTGACGATGGCTGCCCTCAAACACTCTGGCGGCATCTATCTTCTTTGCCTTGCACTGGCCAATGCCCTGCCGGTTGCCCTTACCTCCACGCTCTTCTTGTTTTTCGTTGAAGACCGGCTGGCTTTGCCGGGCTTTGGCGGTGTTTTTCTGATCTTGTTTTTTCTGTCTGCAGGCGTCTGCGCGCCTTTTTGGTCGTGGGCGGTGCGCCGCTATGGGCCGAAAAGAATTTTGCTTCCGGCCATGGCCCTGTCGATTGCAGGCTTTATCGGGGCGGCCGCCCTGCCCGCCGGTGGCGCGTTGGAATTCGCGCTGATTTGCCTTGTGTCCGGGGCAGCCCTTGGGGCCGATATCGTGATCTTGCCCGCGTTGTTTTCGGCGGTACTGTCTGCCTCGGGCCTTCCTGCGGGGCAAGCCTTTGGCATCTGGGCGCTTGTTTCAAAACTTGCGCTGGCGCTCGCCGCAATCACTGTCCTGCCCTATCTTGAAAGCGCGGGCTACAAACCGGGCGGGGTCAACACGGCCGAGGCACTTAGCGCGCTTAACTTCACCTATGCCGTCCTTCCTTGCCTTATGAAACTTGTCGCGGTGGCGATGGTTTTACGACTTCCTTCAAAGTTGGTGTCAACATGAAACTGCTTCTTATCATTGCGACCTTGGGCTTTGCCCTGCTGCTGGGTCAGCGCTATTTCTTCAGTTTCGCTGCGCAAAAGATTTCGGATTACGCGGCCGACGAGCCTTCTATCGATATCCGCAAACATCTGTCGGGGCCGATAGTGTCAGAGGGTGTCATCTATGGCCCCGATGGGCGCGTCTCAAGCCGCTTCGTGGCGCATATGCAAGGCGACTGGTCCGGAAATTCCGGTACGCTGGCCGAGCATTTTCAGTTTGCGGGCGGCAAGACGCAAGACCGAATGTGGACTCTGAAAATGGGTGAAAACGGGCACTTCACCGCGACCGCCGACGACATTATCGGCACCGCCATTGGTGAACAGCGGGGGTCGGCTGTGCGTATCACCTACCGGATAAGACTGCCCAAGGCATCGGGCGGGCATGTGCTTGACGTCACGGATTGGCTTTACTTGATGGAAAATGGCACGATCATGAACAAATCCGAAATGCGCAAGTTTGGCCTAAAGGTGGCCGAGTTGGTTGCCACGATGCGGCCGGTCCAATGACCCGAAGTTTTGCTGGCAAGACCTACTGGATTATCGGCGCAAGCGAAGGGCTTGGCCGCGCCTTGGCACATGCGCTGAAAGCTGCAGGTGCGGAGGTGATCATTTCCGCACGCAATTCCGCCCGGCTGGAAAGCCTGTCGTCAGAGCTTGGCGGGGCGCGGGCCATCACCCTCGACGTCACCAACCGCCAGTCGGTTGCCAACGCCGCCGATCAGGCCGGGCGGATCGACGGTTTGATCTATAGCGTCGGTCTGTATGAGCCGATGACAGCCGCCGACTGGCAGCCAGAAGCCGCCGAAGATATGTGCGAGGCCAATTTCACCGGGGCCATGCGGGTATTGGGGCAAACCGTGCCTGCGATGATCGCGCAAAACCGCGGCCATGTCGTCTTGATCGGGTCGCTTGCCGGGTATCGCGGGTTGCCGGGGGCAATCGGCTATGGGGCCAGCAAGGCCGCATTGATGCATCTGGCCGAAAACCTACATGCCGAGACGCGCAACACCGGTGTCGTGGTGCAGCTTGCCAATCCGGGCTTTATCCGCACCCGCCTGACCGACAAGAACGCCTTCGCGATGCCGATGATCATGTCACCCGAACAGGCCGCCTCTCGGGTCATGAAACATATGCAAAGCGCGAAGTTCCAATGCGACTTTCCGCGCCCGTTTTCCTGGCTTTTCATAGTCGGGCGATTTCTGCCTTCTTGGGTGTTTTACCGCATGATAGGGTCGAAATAGCGCCCAGCGGCGCATCAACTATCCGGGGCACCGCCATGAAAATTCAAAAGCTTGAGACGTTCACCAACGAATTTGTGGGCTTTGTGCGCGCCACAACCGATAGCGGCGCGCAAGGGTGGGGGCAGGTTTCAACTTATAATGCCGATCTGACATGCGACATTTTTCACCGCCAGATAGCGCCCCATGCCCTTGGCCGAGATGCGCTGGATTTCGCAGATACATTGGCCCTTATCGGCGAGCGGGAACATAAGTATCCGGGCAGCTATCTGCGCCGGGCAATGGCCGGGCTGGATACCGCCTTATGGGATCTGCGCGGCAAGTATGAGGGCAAGCCCGTGGTCAGCCTTTTGGGCGGCACACCGGGGCCAATACGCGCCTATGCCAGTTCAATGAAGCGCGACATCACCCCCGAAGACGAGGCGGCGCGGTTCGTGCGCTTGCGCGATGAGAAGGGCTTTACCGCCTTCAAATGGCGTGTCGGGGCCGAATGCGGGCGTGATCAAGACGAATGGCCGGGCCGGACCGAAGCCGTGGTGCCGGTGGTGTCGCGCGCTTTGGGCGACGGCATCGACAAGCTGGTCGATGCCAATTCGTGCTATTCGCCAAAACGCGCGATTGCGGTGGGAAAAATGTTGCAAGACAACGGTATCGGCCATTTCGAAGAACCCTGCCCCTATTGGGAGCAAGAGCAAACCAAAGAGGTGACCGATGCGCTTGATATCGACGTGACAGGCGGCGAACAAGATTGCGAATTCGCCACTTGGCGCACGATGATCAAGATGGGCGCGGTCAATATTGTGCAACCCGATGTGATGTATATGGGCGGCATTCACCGCACGCTGGAAGTGGCGCGGATGGCCGCCGAGGCGGGCCTGCCCTGCACGCCGCATACCGCCAATCTGTCACTGGTGACGATGTGCACGATGCATCTTCTGAAGGCGCTACCGAATGCGGGGAAATACCTCGAATTCTCGATCGAGGGCGCGGATTACTATCCTTGGCAACAAGAACTGTTCCTTGGCGATCCCTACCGGATCGACGCGGGTTGCGCGGTGGTGCCCGATGCGCCGGGCTGGGGGGTAGAGGTCAATCCCGCTTGGCTTGGCCGCGCCACCTACCGGATCAGCGAAATGGCGGGCTGAGGCCGGTTTGCCAAGGCCCGCTCGCCGATTCGTCAGTTGACGTGGCGCGCCCTTCGGGTGGACAAGGGCTAAGGCTTGGGTAAAGCCCGGAGGACCAAAGGCAAAATGCGATTCAGATCCGCCATCACTGTGCTTTTCGCCCTTGGCATGATCGCTTATGCGATGCGCCACAGCCTGGTACCCTATCTGCCGCCCCAGTTTGCGGCTTTGTTGGACGCCGGGGTGGCGGCACCGGATACGGGCCAAAAACCATCGCGCAGCCGGCAGCCATCCCTGGTGGTTGTCGCCGTGGCCGAGGACGGGGTGTTGCCGGTGCAGCGCGCCACGATTGGCCGCATCGTGCCGGTGGACCAGACCGCCGTCGGCCCGCTTAGCGCCGGGATCGTGACCGAGATTGCGGTGCAAGATGGTGCGCGGGTCAAGAAGGGCGATCTTCTGGTCCGGCTTGATGACCAGACAGCCCGCGCGACGCTGGAAAAAAGTCTGGCAGAGATTACCAAGGATCAAGCAGTGTTGGACGATGCCAAGCGCACGTTGGAGCGGATCGAAAAGCTTGTTGCCTCTGGTGTCAACTCGGCGCAGGCCGGGGATGATCAGCGTGCCGCCGTGCGCAGCGCCGAGGCAACTTTGGGGGCGGCGCGGGCCCAATATGCGATTGATCAGGTCGCCCTGTCGCGCGCCGAGATCAAAGCGCCCTTCGACGGGCAGCTTGGGGCGGTGACGGTGTCGGTCGGGGCCTATATCGCCCCGGGAACCGGCGTGGTTTCCATCACCCGCATGAAGCCGGTCTATGCCGAGTTCGCCTTGCCGGAATCCGATGTGGCGCTGGCCCGGCGCGCCTTTGCGGCGGGCACGCTGACGGCAACCCTGCGCCCCATATCGGCGCCAGACGGCACAGAGGTCTCTGAGGCGGAAGGGCCAGTTGTGTTTATTGATAATCTGGTCGATCCGGCCACCGCGACCTTCACCATGCGCGCCCAGCTTGAAAATGATGCCGAGGCCTTCTTGCCCGGCCAATCGGTTGATGTGAAACTTACCGCCGGAACAAGCGTCAGCGCGGTTCTGGTCCCCAGCGTGGCCGTGGCCGAACGAGATAGCGGGCCGGTAGTCTTTGTGGTGGGGGCAGATGACAAGGTATCGCTGCGCCCGGTCAGCGTTTTGCTGACCACGGGCCAGGTGACCGCGCTGGCGTCGGGGCTAACGGTTGGCGAAAAGGTAGTGATTGAAGGCCAGCTTAATCTTGAACAGGGCAGTCAGGTGCGGCTGGCGTCTGATGACGCGCCCGAAGCTGCTGCGACCTCCCCGGATGCAAAGGCGCCGGGCGGATGAACCCTTCGGCGCTGTTCATTCGTCGCCCGGTAGCGACGATCCTTCTGGCCATTGGTACGGTTCTGGCCGGGATGGCGGCTTATTTCGAATTGCCGGTTGCGGCCCTGCCAAGCGCCGATTTCCCGACAATCAGCGTATCGGCGCAGATGGTCGGCGCGTCGCCCGATACAATGGCCAGCTCTGTCGCCACACCGCTGATCAAACAGTTTGAAACGATCGGCGGCATCGACACGATCGACGCGTCGTCGTCGCTGGGGCGCAGCTGGATCACGCTTCAGTTTGATCTGTCGCGTGATATTGATGCCGCCGCCGCCGATGTACAGGCCGCCATTGCGCGCGCGCAACGATCTTTGCCGCGCAACATGACCTCATTGCCAAGTTACAGCAAATCCAACCCGGCCGGTTCGCCTGTCATCTATCTGGCGCTGACTGGCGATGGCTTGCCGCTGACGGTTATGGATGATGTCGCCCAAAACATCCTGTCGCCGGCGCTTTCGACCATCAGTGGTGTAGCCCAGGCTCAGGTCTTTGGATCCAAGACATATGCCTTGCGGGTAGAGGTTGACCCGCGCAAACTTTCCAGCCGGGGACTGACGCTCAGGGATGTCACCTCGGCCCTGTCAGATGCGAATGACCAGACACCGCTTGGCTCTATCGCAGATGATCAGCAATCGCTGTCGCTTGATATGCCGTCACAACGTACCAATGCGGCAGAGTTTCGTAGCCTGATCATCGCCCAAGAGGCTGGGCGCTTTGTGCGTCTGCACGATGTGGCACGCGTCGTCGACAGTGTGCAAAACCCTAATCAGGCTGGCTGGTTTGATGGCAAGCCCTCAATCATCATGGCAGTCTTGCGCCAGCCCGATGCAAATACCGTCGAAGTGGTTGATGCGATCCGCGCCCGTCTGCCGCTACTGCAAGAAAGCCTGCCCGCGGGCATGCGGATCGAAACGCTTAGCGATGCGGCCGAACCGATCCGCGCTGCGGTCGCGGATGTACAAGCCACAATGGCCTTGACCATTGGTCTGGTGATATTGGTGATATACATGTTCTTGGGGCGGGTGATGCCAACGCTGATCCCGTCCTTGGCTGTGCCTTTGTCTTTGATCGCGGCCTTTGGCGGCATGTATGTTCTGGGCCTGTCGATAGACAATATATCGCTTTTGGCGCTAACGCTGGCGGTTGGGCTGGTGGTCGACGATGCCATTGTCATGCTGGAAAATATCATGCGCCATATCGAGGCCGGTATGCCGCCGCTTGAGGCGGCCCTGAAGGGCAGCCGGGAGGTGACAGGAACGATTATTTCCATGACCCTGTCGCTGGTGGCTGTGTTCTTGCCGATCTTGTTGATGGGTGGTGTCGTTGGCCGGGTCTTGAACGAATTCGGCCTTGTGGTGGCACTGGCCATCATGGCGTCAATGGTGGTGTCGCTGACTGTAACTCCAATGTTGGCGGCGCGGCTTGCACCGACGCAAGCTGGTCATAAGGCCAATCCAAGCGTGGCGCAGGGCTTCACGAACATCTACGGGCGCGCGGTGGGGTGGTGCCTTGGACATCGCTTGTTGGTGATGCTGGTCTTCGTGACGTCCTTCGCCGGGTCCGGATGGCTTTATACGACTTTGCCGCAAAGCTTTTTTCCAACCGAAGATACCGGGTCCATCGCTATATCCGTGCGCGCGCGACAAGATATCTCTTACCCCGCGATGCGTAAATTGCACGTCCAGGTGGCGGACATCGTGGCTGCTGATCCATCAATGGCGCATACGGCGTCATTCGTGGGCGGTGGTGCGGCCAATTCCGGCTTTGTGCGCGCCCAGCTTATCGCGCGTGAAGATCGTCCCTCTATGGATGAGGTGTTGGCAAGCCTGCGCAAATCCTTGTCCGGAGTGGCGGGGGTTCAGGTGTCGTTGAACCCGCAGCAAAGCCTGCGCTTTGGCGGGCGCAGCACCCAAAGCCAGTATCAGGTTGTGCTGCAATCCATTAACGCCGCCGAGGCGCGCCAATGGTCGGAAACGCTTGCCGATGCGATGCGTGCCGATACCGATACCTTTGTCGAGGTGGCGTCCGATCTGGAAAACGGCGCTTTGCAGGCGCAGATCATCGTCGATAATGACCGCGCCGCCAGCCTTGGCATTTCCACCGCCGATCTGCGCGAAGCCCTTAGCGTTGGTTTTGGAGACTTTGCCGCGACCCAGATCCAGTCAACCAGCAGCAGCTACGATGTGATCGTCGAATATGACGCCGAATTTGGCTGGACCGATCAAGCATTGGGCGACATCCGTATTGAGGGTAAGGACGGCGCGCTTGTACCTCTTTCCAGCTTTGCGCGCGTGACCCGCGCATCAGGGCCAATCACTGTCAACCAAGCGGGGCAGCTTGCTGCGATTACCCTGTCGTTCAACCTGCCGGAAGGCGTAGCCCTTGGT
>JBATTI010000388.1:0-1722 GCA_049670445.1 Albidovulum sp.
CCGCGCCCGCCTGCGGGTTTGCCGTCCACCGTTATTTCGCCACGGTCGGGTTCAATCAGCCCAAGTATGCATTTGAGAAGTACCGATTTTCCGGTTCCCGATCCGCCGATGATCACCATGCTTTGACCGCGTGCTATGCTAAGGTCAACGCCTGCCAAGACATGTTTCGGGCCAAAGGATTTATGCAGACCGGCGAGCGTGATCATGATGAAAAGAACACCTCGGTCAGCAGGTAATTGGCGGCCAGTATCAGAACCGAGGCGGCGACCACCGCCGACTTCGTGGCACGCCCCACACCTTGCGCGCCACGCTCGGAATTCATGCCGTAATAGCATCCGGTGACCGCCACGATAAAGCCAAAAGCCGCCCCCTTGATCAAGCCAGAGGTGACATCCCAAAGCTCAAGATACTGCGAGGTATTGGCAAGATATGTCGCGGGGTTAAAGCCAAGCCGGTTCACCCCCACAAGATAGCCGCCAAAAATCCCGATGGAATCGCCCACAGCCACCAGTGCAGGCAACGCAATGGTCGCCGCCAGCACCCGCGGCACCGTCAGATACTTCATCGGATGGGTGGACAGGGTGACCAGCGCGTCCAACTGCTCGGTCACCTTCATCGTGCCGATTTCGGCGGCGATGGAGGATGCAACCCGCGCGGCCACCATAAGCCCCGCGAAAACCGGCCCCAATTCGCGCACCATACCAATGGCCACAATCGAGGGCACCACCGCTTCGGCCGAAAACCGCGCACCACCGGCATAGATCTGCAAGGCAAGTGCGCCGCCGGTGAACAGGGTTGTCAGCCCGACGACCGGCAGGCTGAACCAGCCGATCTGCAGCAGGGCTTGCAAGAATTCCTTCGGATAGAAGGGCGGGCGCAGCATATGGCCCAAGGTGGCGCCTGCGAAAATCGCAATCCGGCCAATGGCCGCGAAAGCGGATTGGGTGGCACCGCCAAGGGCGGCAAGGGGGGTAAGGATACTTGTCATTTGCCACCGGTATAGCTGCGCGCGTAGCGCGGGCCAAGGCTTGTCAGAATTTCATATCCGACCGTGCCGGCGGCAACACCCAGCGCATCGGCGGACTGGGCCGGGCAAAGAATATCAAGCGCCTCCGGGTCTGTGGCAACCGCGGTCACATCCGCCGTGATCAGATCCATCGACACGCGCCCGACCAGCGGGCAAGCCACATCCCCGTACCAAAGCTGCGCGCGGTTCGACATATGGCGCAAAAGCCCATCCGCATAGCCAGCCGCCAATGTGGCAATCCGCGCCGGGCGGCGCGCGCGCCAGGTTGCCGCGTAACCGACCGCATCCCCCGGCGCCACATCGCGGATCTGGATCACCGGCAATGACAGGCGCACGACCGGGCGCGCATCGGTAAAGGGCTGTCCGCCATAAAGCCCGATGCCGGGCCGGGTCAGATCAAAGTGATACTCTGGCCCCAGCAAAATCCCGCCCGTCGCCGCCAGCGAACGGGGCAGGGCTATTCCATCGGTCAAGCGCCGGAAGGTTGCCAGTTGTTGCGGGTTTTGGGCATGGCCCGCCTCATCCGCGCAAGCCAGATGCGACATCACCAGCCTTGCCCCTTTGGACGCGACCTCGGGCGCAAGGCCTGCCCATTCACCGGGCGTCATGCCCAGCCGGTGCATGCCGGTATCAATCTGAATGCCAAACCCGTGGCCGGGCAGGGCGTCAAGATGCCGCCGTACCTGCGCGGCTGA
>JBATTI010000389.1:0-7256 GCA_049670445.1 Albidovulum sp.
GCTGCCTATTTGCTAAGATTCCTGATGCCTTCGGACCCTGCCGCTTGCCCGCCTTGTGACAAAATCGGGCAGGTATTTCAATTCCGCTATCCCATCGTTTAATAGACAATACCTATTGATATTTGAACTATCCAGTGAGAACACTTTTCATACTTCCGCGACAATGCATAGACAGGATGCGGCAATTTGCGTATCCCCTGCGCCATGACATGGGATCAGGAAATTGATGCAACCGGGCTGCTGTGCCCCCTGCCGGTGCTGAAGGCGCGCAAGCGGCTGAAGGGCATGGAGGGCGGTGCAATCTTAAGGTTGGTCACAACCGATCCGGCCGCCGTTGTGGATGTGCCGCATTTTTGCGCCGAGGCCGGGTATGAATTGGTTTCAACACAACAGGACGGTCCGGCGCAGGTCTATCTGATCAAGCGCAGCTAGCCCATCAGACCAAAGCCGCCATAAGGCATGAACCGCACCATTGTGCCGGGTCTGACCTCAACCGCCTCGTCTGGCAGTTCGACCAGCCCGGTTGCCCATGACAGCCCGCTGATCCGGCCTGACCCTTCAGAGGCAAAAACCTCGGCCTGCCCGTCGGCGTTCAGTCTGGCGCGAAGATATTCGCGGCGGCCGGGTTTTTTGGATTTGGTGAAGGCTGCGGGCAGGGTGAAGGCCAGCGGTGTGGCCCAGCCTGCGCCCGCCATAAGCGACAAAGCGGGTCGCGCGAAAATCAAGGCACAAACAAGCGCCGCGACCGGGTTGCCGGGCAGGCCAAAGACCGGCAAACCGTGCCAAAGCGCCAATGCCAGGGGCCGTCCCGGCTTCATGGCAATACGCCAGCTCGACAGGTTGCCCTTGGTGCGCAAAAGGGTTGAGACATGATCTTCATCCCCCGCCGAAGCCCCCCCCGAGGTCAAGATCACATCGGCCATGGATGCCGCCTGATCCAGTCGTTCGGCGATCTGGTCTGGATCGTCGCGGACATGGCCAAGATCAACCGGCGTGCATCCCCAATCTGCCGCCAGCGCCAGCAGCATCGGGCGGTTGGCATCATAGATCTGGTGGGAGGCAGCCTTTTGCGCGGGATCGGCTATGATTTCGTCTCCGGTAGAAAAAACCCCGACCCGAAGCGGGCGAAAGACCGAAACTTCCGCAATACCGAGCGCCGATAAAAGCGCCAGATCAGGTGCCCGCAGGCGGTGCCCAGCTTTTAGCGCAACGTCGCCCACGCTCATATCTTCGCCCGCCCGCCGGGTATTGGCATTGGCTTTGATTGGGCCATCAAAGGCCAGCATGGCCCCGTCGGTGGCGCAGTCTTCCTCCAACACCACGGTATCAACGCCGGGGGGCAATATCGCGCCTGTCAGGATACGAATAGCGAAGCCCGGCATGACAGTATCGCGGTATGGTTGCCCGGCGGCGGCGCGGCCGGTGACAAGTGGCAGGCGTTGCAGGCCTTTACCGGTTGAGGCATGGGCGAAGCCATAACCGTCAACGGCGGAATTCGCACTTGGCGGGTTTGATCGGCGTGCAACACAATCGGCGGCCAGAATGCGCCCGCGCGCAAATGAAGTAGCCACGGTTTCGACTTGCGTAAGCGGCGTAAGTGCGGCTTGCAGCCTTGCCAATGCCTCATCCACCGGCACCCAAGACACGCCTTGCGGCATGGCAAAACAATCGTCGCGCAAGCGGGGTGGGATAAGGTCGTGGCCGGTCATAATCCGACCTCCCCCAAAACGAAATCGGCGATTGCGGCGGTATCGTCAAGGTCAAGCACCGGCACATGA
This sequence comes from Albidovulum sp., assembly GCA_049670445.1. Classification (GTDB taxonomy): domain Bacteria; phylum Pseudomonadota; class Alphaproteobacteria; order Rhodobacterales; family Rhodobacteraceae; genus TMP-24. The sequence continues at coordinate 1,779 of JBATTI010000389.1, forward strand.
AGTGACGTCAGTATGGTGTCAGAAGCGACGGCGCGGATGGTGGGGTTTTCAAGTGCCAAAAGCGGATGCGGGATTTCGCCCCGGTGGGTCTCGATCTTGGGGTGTGGTTCCGACTTGTAACCCTCGATCAACACCAGATCGACCGGGGCAAGATGGGTCAGCAAATCCGCAAGCTGCGGCTCCTTCGCGCCGCGCAATTCATGCATCAACGCCCAACGAAGTGGCGAGGCGAGTATCACCTCATGCGCGCCCGCCGCGCGGTGGCGGAAACTGTCGCGCCCGGGCTGATCGACATCGGTCGAGTGATGGGCGTGCTTGATGGTGGATACGGAAAAGCCGCGCGCCGTGACCTCAGCCACCAAACGTTCCATCAATCCGGTCTTGCCGGAATTCTTCCAACCGGTGACCCCAAAGATTTTCATGCTTGCGCCTTTAGCAAGATTTCTGCCTCGGCAATATCTTCGGGCGTGTTGATGTTAAAGAACGGGTCAAATCCTGTGCCATCGAAAGGCGCGGTTCCGGCTTGGTGCTGATCGGTCCAGATCACGATTTTGCGCAAGCCGCCCTTCAGTGCCGCGCGCAGATCATGGCGTAGCGCGACGGGCCAAAGGCCGAATGTCGGTTGCCGCCAGATCTTGCAACCGGCGTCTTTTGTGGCGGCCAGGGCAAGGCCCGTGGGGCCAGCCGCCGCGCGCAGCTTCACCACCAGATCTGAAGGGAAAAATGGCGTGTCGGCGGCGGCGGTCACGATCGCTTCGGCGCCAAGATCGGCGGCCCAGTCAAGCCCGGCCAGCACACCGGCAAGTGGCCCCGGATGATCTGGCAAACTATCGGGCAGCACCGGCAGACCAAGATCAGCAAACCGCGCCGGATCGCCATTGGCATTCAGCGCAAGCGGGCTGCATTGCGCACTCAGCCGTGCGACGACATGGTCTATCAATCGCTTGCCACCGACCAGCCGCAGGCCCTTGTCACCGCCGCCCATCCGGGTCGCACGGCCACCGGCAAGGATCACACCGGGCGGGTCAATCATCTGCGGTTCCTTTGCGGCGGTGTTTTGCCCCCTCATCCGCGACCACGGACATATCGGCGTCACGGATCAAGCGATCTTCGCCCGCCAGGCAAACGAACCGTTGGCCGCGCATTCGGCCAATCAAGGTAAGACCAACCTCGCGCGCAATTTCCACCCCCCAGGCGGTAAAGCCAGAGCGTGACACAAGAACCGGAATGCCCATCAAGGCGGTCTTGATAACCATTTCAGAGGTGAGCCGCCCGGTTGAGTAAAGGATCTTGTCAGCCGCCGCGACCTGATGGCGAAACATGAAGCCTGCGATTTTATCGACGGCATTATGGCGCCCGACATCTTCCATATAAACCAAGGGGCGGTCGCGCGCGCAAAGGACCGTGCCGTGGATGGCGCCGGCCTCAAGATAAAGCGACGGCGTTGTGTTGATCTCGCGGGCAAGTGTGTAAAGCCAACTGGTGCGCAATTCGGCGGCGGGCAGGGTCAGGCCTTCAAGCCCTTCCATCATATCGCCAAAGACAGTGCCCACGGCGCAACCAGAGGTGCGGGTTTTTTTCTTCACCTTCTCTTCGTAGGAAGTCTTACGCTTGGTCCGCACCACGACGGTTTCAATCTCGGCGTCGTAATCAACGCCTGTCACGACATCGTCGCTATGCAGCATGCCTTGATTGCGTAAAAAGCCCAAAGCGAGGTAATCGGGGTAATCCCCAATGGTCATGGCAGTGACGATTTCCTGGCTATTGAGGTAGATTGTCAGGGGCCGTTCCTCGACCACCGAAATTTCCGTCACGGCGCCCGTATGATCATGGCCTGAAATCCGCCGTGTCAGGCGCGGGTCATGCGGGCGGTGAAGGAGTGGATATTCGGGGTCCATTGGGCAGCTTTCCTGTTGGACAGGCATGATGTATTGCTACGGATGCAGTTTCAAGAGGAAGTGGGAAAGCCCATGCTTGGCTATGTGATTGCTGAGGGTCCCGGTGTGGCCGACCGGTTGCTGGCTGATGCGGCACAGATCTTGCACGCCGAAGCCTTGCCGCTGGTTGGCGCGGTTCAGATCAATTCGGACCGCGATGACGCGCGGCCCTGCGATATGGATCTGCATGTTATCGCCTCTGGGCGGATTGTCAGGATCAGCCAAAATCTGGGGTCATTGGCGCGCGGTTGCCGGCTGGATCCGGCGGGGCTTGAACAGGTGGTGGGGCTGGTTGAACAGGCGCTTGATGATACTGGTGCGGGGCGGCCAAAGCTGTTGATCGTCAACAAGTTCGGCAAACAAGAAGCGGATGGTCGCGGATTTCGCCCGCTGATCGGACGGGCGCTGTCAGAGGGTCTTGTGGTGCTGACATCTGTTAACACCACCAACAAGCCGGGCTTTGACGGGTTTGCCGAAGGACTGGCCAAGCCGCTGGCCCCGACACTACCCGCGGTTCTGGACTGGTGCCGCAAGGCACTGGCGTGAGGGGATGAAATCGGGCATGGACAATTTGTCCTGCACTTGGCGCTCCATACACTCAACTTGTCCCTTTTGGCCGCAGTCTGGCCGGTGCTAAGAAACAGCGAATGACATGAAAGCCCGCGTCTTGCCGAAAGCGATTGTCCATGAATGATATTCTTCGCGGGCTTGCCGAAGCCGGGCGGTTGGCTGTGTCACTGGATGCGGATCTGGTCGAGATCACGGCGCGGTCCTTGCAGGTGTCACTGGGGGCGACGGTCATTGCTGCGGTTATTGGTTTGCCTTTCGGGGCATGGCTGGCGGTTAACCGGTTCCGGATGCGGCGCATTGTTATTGCGCTTTTGAATGCGTTGATGGGCTTACCGCCGGTGGTCGTGGGGCTGGTGGTTTATGTGTTGTTCTCGCGGGCTGGTCCTTTGGGGGTTTTCGGGCTGCTGTTCACGCCAACTGTTATGGTTATCGCGCAGGTCATCATTATCACCCCGATCATCGCGTCAATCGCGCATCAGGCGATCCGGGAACTTTGGGCCGATTACCATGACCTGTTGATTTCGCTGAATGCAACGCGGGCACAGCGGATCAAGGCACTCCTTTGGGATGGGCGGCGTGCCTTGTTAACTGCCGCTTTGGCCGGTTTTGGTCGTGCGATCGGCGAGGTCGGCGCGATCATGATCGTCGGCGGCAATATCGACCATGCCACACGGGTTTTGACCACCGCTATCGCACTGGAAACCGGTAAGGGCGACTTTGCGCTGGCATTGGCGCTTGGGTTTGTGCTGATCAGTTTGGCCATCGCGGTGAATCTTGCGCTGCACATGTTGACCCGCACCGAAAGGGACAGCCGATGGTAAGTTCAATTCTGCCGCTTACCCTGGAAGAAGTTGAACTTCGCCGCCGCGGGCGCCGGATTCTTGGCCCCATCTCACTGACGCTGTCAGGGGAAGGCATTACCATTATCATGGGCCCAAACGGCAGCGGAAAAACCTCGTTGTTGCGTGCGATGCATGGGTTGGAGAGGGTGCGCCATGGCAAGATCTGCTGGCAGGCCGATATTCAAACCGTACGGGCACGGCAAGCCTTTGTTTTTCAAACCCCCATTGTGATGCGCCGCAGCGTGGCGGACTGCATCGCCTATCCCTTGTTGCTGGACGGTATGGGGCGGGTGGCAGCACGCGCCAAGGCGACTGAGGCGGCGCAAAAGGTTGGTTTGGGGCAATCTCTCGACCTTCCCGCCAAGGTGCTGTCTGGGGGCGAAAAGCAAAAAATGGCATTGGCGCGGGCGCTGATACGGGGGCCCGATGTGCTGTTTCTTGATGAACCTTGCGCCAATCTTGACACCAGATCTATGGCCGAGATCGAGGCTATTTTGGCCGCCGCACGCAACGTCGGAACCCGCATCGTCATGTCTACGCATAACGTCGGGCAAGCGCGGCGGTTGGCCGATGATATCTTGTTCCTTTGGGACGGGAGACTGCACGAGCGCGCGCGCGCAGCCGATTTTTTCAAAGCGCCGCAAACCCTTGAGGCAAAAGCCCATATCAACGGAGATCTGATATAATGAAGCTGAAGACTATCTTACTGGCGATGTCACTGCTCTGCCCGGTCGCGCTGGCTGCGGAAGAGATGAAGATGGCCGTTACAACCTCTTTCGCGAATTCTGGGCTTGCCGAGGTTTTGTTGCCAAGGATTGAGGCGGATACCGGCATCACCGTTCAGTTGCTGGTTGTCGGCACCGGCCAGGCGCTGAAGCTGGGCGAGGCGGGCGATGTCGATGCGGTGCTTGTTCATGCCCGTGCGGCGGAAGAGGCGTTTGTCGAGGCGGGTCACGCAACGCACCGGCGCGAAATCATGTATAATGATTTTATCGTAATCGGTCCCTCTGGCGATCCGGCCAAGGCGGGGGCTGCCGACACCGCCGTTGCTGCGTTTACCGCCATCGCAAACCTGCAGGCGCCCTTCGTCAGCCGTGGCGATGATAGCGGCACGCATAAGGCAGAGCTTAAGCTGTGGAAGGGCGTGGGGATTGAACCTGCGGGGGATTGGTACAATTCCGTCGGGGCCGGTATGGGGGCCGCGCTGAACACCGCGTCGGGGTTGAATGCCTATATCTTGTCGGACCGGGCGAGTTGGCTGAATTTCGGTAACAAGGCCGATCTGGCGGTTATCTTCGAAGGCGATCCGGCGCTGTTCAACCAATATGCCTACCTGCCAGTAAACCCCGCGAAAAATCCACATGTGAATGCGGCGGCCGCCGCCACACTGGAAGACTGGCTGGTCAGTGACACCGCCAAGGCGCTGATCGAAGGTTATAAGATCGACGGGCAACGCCTGTTCACATTCAACGCCACGGCGCAGTAACTACGGATGGGGCTGGACGGGTTGCAGCGGCGTTTGGGAAACAAATCGCCGGCCTGCAAAGCGTCACTCGTCCAGCTCTCCGTGAATGGCAAACTGGTCGATGCCGGCGTCGTTGGCCTCGATAAAACGGTATTGTTCGCGCACGCCTGATGATGTCAGTTCGCGCAGAACGGTCAAAACCGTATTGGCGGGGTGGTCGTCGCAAAGTTCAGCCATATGGCGCAATTCGTCTGCGGCCACAGGTGTTGCGGCTTCAATCGAGGGGGCGCCGTAGATATCAACGAAATGCTGCGCCAAGCGGCTTGTCAGAGCTTCAAATTCGGCGGGTTCGATCCGGGTGACCGCGACAAAGGTCACGCGGCCAAAGGTTTCTACCCCAAGCCAGCCATTCGCGAATGCCTGCCTGGCCTTGCCAACCAGATCACCCTCGGACCAGTTCGAAAACTCAAAGCCCCCGCTTACGGCCCATTCGCCCGTTCGTGCAGGGCTGTGAAACACATTGCGATCGCTTTCGTCAAAATGAATGGCGCGGGCCAGATGCATTTGGTCAGACCTCTTCAAGTATCGACGACAGCGCGATAAGCCGCGTTTCGCCATTTGCTGATTTCAGGATCATTCCGAAATTCTCGTCAACGCCCATGAA
>JBATTI010000390.1:0-2871 GCA_049670445.1 Albidovulum sp.
GCGGTGATCGAGATGGTGATCTGCGGTGCCGCCGCCCTGATCGCGGGCAAGCGCGGTGAAAGCCACAACTGGGCGATGGCGGGCAATGTGGCGATATGAACGGTGCGGGGCGCGGCTTCGGCCCGCAAACCCTGCACCGCCAGCCCCAACTGATCAAAGGCTGCGGTGAATTCGGGCAAGGAGGTCTGGCCAAGAACCGTCAGCCGCACGCCCCTTGCATGGCGCTCAAACAAGGGCGCGCCAAGGTTTTCTTCCAGCGCTTTCACATGGGCCGTGACGGCCCCCGCTGTCACCCCCAACTCATCCGCGGCGGCGGCAAATCCGCCCAACCGTGCTGCCGCCTCGAACGCACGCAGCGCGTTCAGCGGCAGGGTCTTGGGGCGGGGCGGCGCTACGGGCATATAAGCCTCAGATTTTCTATGGCTAAGTTTTTACAAATCTGATTTGCGCGCGCAAGTCCTATCTGATTTCTTGCCTCAAAAGAGGAGTGTCGCCCATGCCCGATCTTGCCCCCCGTCTTGCGCCCCGCCCGTGGGTGCCCGCCGCATGTGAGGCGCTGATCCAGCGTCACGCAGCAGCGACAGCCGCCCCCAGCGATGCCATTGCCGCGCGGATCGACCGGCTTACCACTGACAACGCCCGGATCCATGAGGCGCAGTGTTTCAACCTTAACCCCGCCACCAATGTGATGAACCCGGCGGCCGAGGCGATGCAGGCGCGGGGCCTTGGCATGCGCCCCTCGCTTGGCTATCCGGGCGACAAATATGAGATGGGGCTTGAGGCGATCGAAGAGATTGAGGTGATCGCAGCCGAGCTTGCCGCCGAGGTTTTTGACGCGAAATATGCGGAAGTACGGGTGTTTTCAGGGGCGATGGCCAATCTTTACGGCTTTATGGCGCTGACCAAACCCGGCGATGTGATCATCGCCCCGCCGGGGTCAATCGGCGGGCATGTCACCCATCATGGTGCCGGTTGCGCGGGCGTTTACGGGCTTGTCACCCACGCAGCACCCGTGCGCGCCGATGGCTATACCGTCGATCTGGAGGCTTTGCGCGATCTGGCCCTGAAGACGCGCCCCAAGCTGATCACCATCGGGGGCAGTCTGAACCTGTTCGAACATCCCGTAGCGGACGTGCGCGCCATTGCGGACGAGGTTGGCGCCAAGGTCTTGTTCGATGCCGCCCATCAATGCGGGATCATCGCCGGGAAAGCCTGGAAAAACCCCTTGGCCGAGGGCGCGCATATGATGACGATGAGCACTTATAAAAGCCTTGGCGGGCCGGCAGGCGGGCTGATCGTGACCAATGATGCGGCAATTGCCGAACGGCTGGACGCGATTGCCTTTCCCGGTATGACGGCGAATTTTGATGCCGGCCGGGTTGCAGCACTGGCGGTTTCGTTGCTGGATTGGCGCGACTTTGGTCATGCTTATGCGGGCAAGATGATTTCCGTGGCGCAAAGCCTGGCGCAAGCCCTGGCCGATGAAGGTTTGCCGGTTTTCAGCGGCCAGCATGGCCATACCAGATCGCATCAGTTCGCGGTGGAGGCGGCGGGGTTTGGCGGCGGTCAGGCCGCCTCGAAAAAATTGCGCAAGGCGGGTTTTTTGGCATGCGGTATTGGCCTGCCGATTGCAGAGGTGGCGGGCGATATGAACGGATTGCGGATCGGCACGCCCGAACTGGTTCGCTGGGGCGTCACCGAGGCCGATGCGCCAAGGCTTGCGGGCCTGATCGCCGGTGCGCTGCGCGCCAATGACCCGTTGAGTTTGGCCGATGAGGTTGGCGCATGGCGTCAAAGCTTTGACCGGCTGCATTACATCCGAAGCTAAGGCGGTTCCGCTTACAGCGTTTCGCGTCAAGTGCCGTGGCTGCGGTCATATCCGTTGGGCGGTGGCGATTGCCAGTTGGCAAGTGCGGCCGGATCGGGCCGCAAAACTTCGACGCGCAAAGGGTGGCATGCGGCGCTGTCGGATGAATGTTCTGACGAACAATCGCCGCCCGGACAGGCAGACAGGCCGCCCAGAAGGTCAATCTCGGCGAAAAACTCTAGATAATCGCCGGGCCGGACCGGCGAGGCCTTCATGAAATACTGGCCGGTGTCGCGGGTGAAGCCTGTGCACATGAAGACGTTAAGAACATCGTGAACATGGGCTTCGGCCTGATGCAGCGGCAGGTTGGTTTCGGCGGCGAAGGCCCGCGTCAGGTTGGAATGACAGCAATGGTGGTACTGCCCGCCATCGGCCAAAAGGTTGTGGGTATAGGGATCGCAGCGCGTGCCGATCACATCGTGAACAGCACCGCCGAACGCATCAAACCCATACCAATCCAGCGTGTCATGGGTGATCGTGGCCATCGGGCGCAGATGCGGAAAGCTTGACCACAGCCGATCACCCGTTGACAGATGGGTGCCGTGCAGCGCGCGGGTCTTGCCGGAATAAAAGCGCTCGGAAAGATCATTGGCATTCCACAGGTTAAGATCGCCGACCTGCGGGCCCTTGACCGAATGGATGCGGAAGAAATGCCCCGCTGGCACGCGGAACATGGCCGCCTCGCGCGGTGGAACAAGGGTTTCGCCGATGCGGGTAAGCGCCCCGCGCGCGGCGCGGTAAAGCGGCAGGTCAGCTGTGGGAAGCGTTTCGGTGGGGTAGCAGATCACCGGTTTGACGGATTTACGGGCATCTGCATCGGCGGGCCCTTGGTTTTCGGGGTGGGTAAGCTTCATCGATGACCTTCGGGTTTTGCGGCCGCGCCGGGCTGGTTTCATGCATCCTCACCGGGCGGGGCGGCGACGTCAATCCTGGCCGCGCAGACAATGACGCGGTTTGCCTTCGGTGATCGCCCCGCAAGCGGTGCAACGGTGATGGGTTGGGCC
>JBATTI010000391.1:0-13846 GCA_049670445.1 Albidovulum sp.
GTGGAAAGCTGTGCGGTCGGGTTGGGTTTGGGGAGATCCCCCGCAGCCATCGAGAGTTCAATGTGCGGCCCGTTTGGCGCTTGCCCCGGGCGCGCGGGTTTCTGCGCCACTTCGGGAGAGAGAGCGGGGGCCTCGGGCGCTGCGGGGACCGGCAAGGTTTGCTCTTTTGCCACTGCCGCAGGATTGGGCGCTGTGGGTGCCACTTCGGCCCTGTTTTGTGCGCTAAGTACGCCGCGTTCATTTGTCTCGGCATCGGGCACGACCGGTGCAGGCGATTCTGCCAAAGGTAGTTTGATGTTTGGCAACGAAGCTGGCGTGGGCGGTGCGTCCCTCGTGATCGCACGGGCGTTCTGGCCGTCGATTTTTGCGAATTCTGCCGATTGCGCAAGATCTGGTGTGGCATCTGGCGCGGTACCGAATTCGGGTTCGGCGAGCGGGGCTGCTGGCGGCAAGATGGCTGATGGCACCTGCTGAGTAGCCGGTGGGGGGAGAAACAGGGCGGCCGTCCAATCGACGGATGCCTCTGCTCCATCTTTGGTGGTGGCAACATCAACCCCCTCATCACCGGCATCCGGCTGGTCTGGCGACGTTTTTGCAAGCATCTTTGCATTGGGCCAAACCGACACCGGCGCGGCAGTGTCTTGCTTAAAGGCCGAAAATGCCAGCAAGAACCCCGCGCCAACAGCTTGCGGTTCTGCCGTGGTTGCGGGGGCTTTGGTTTTACCGTTGCCGGCAAGATTTAATATCTGCGCTAGGTCCATTTGATCCACGACTTCTGCCTGTGTCCAAGCACAATCGCAGAACCAAGTTACCGGATCTTTACCGCGATCTGCTCAAATCCATCAAAATCATCGCAATTGGAGCGATCTGATGAAACTGGACTCTACTGCTGCCGCCACGGCACCTATATCGAACGCCCGCGAAACCGCCATGCGCCAAGCCGCGCAGGAGCTTGAGGCGACATTTCTGGCTGAAATGCTCAAACCCATGGGGGCGGGCGCATCGCGCGACAGTTTTGGTGGCGGTATCGGTGAAGAGCATTTCACCGCATTCCTTTTGCAAGAAGAATCGCGCGCCATGGTGCAAGCCGGTGGCGTTGGTCTTGCCGAAAGCATCTTTCAGGCCATGAAGAAACTTGCCGAATCCAATCAAGCCGGGGGCAACCATGCAGACAATTGAAATGGAAATGCTGCGCGATGTCTTGTTGGCCGAACGTGAGTGTCTCAAATCGGGTGACTTTGGCGCGCTTGATGCATTGGCCACGCGCAAGCAACAAGCGACAGAGCGGCTTGCGCGCGGCGCGGGCGATCGCGCGGTGCTGCGCCGGTTGCTTGCTGCTGCGCAAGAAAACCAGCGTTACATTGAGGCGGCACTTAAGGGTGTGCGGTCGGCCCAAGCCCGGTTGCGGGCTATCCATAGCGCAGCCGCCGGGATGACCTCATACACCGCCCAAGGGCAGATGTTGCGCCTGAGCCAGGAAAACCCGAAGGTCGAGCGGCGGTCTTGACGCGGCCAAGATCGCTCAAGTTTTCGGCATTCTCGATGCTGGCTTTAGCGAAACATTAGGCATTGCGCGGGATGGTCGGGGTGCATCCTGAATGGGGTGGCGCGGGACGAGGGGCATAGGCTGCCGGATCCACGCATCGGTCAGAACACCGTCATAGCCATCACGCGATGGCGCCCTTTCAAGGCGTAAAGCGCCTTTAGTCTGTGAAGGAATACGTAATGTCGAGCATTCTGACGAACACCAGCTCAATGGTTGCCCTGCAAACGCTGCGGGGAATTAACGCGAGCCTTTCCAAAACCCAAGATGAGATTTCGACGGGCAAGTCCGTGGGTTCCGCCAAGGATAACGCCGCTGTCTGGGCCATTTCCAAGGTCATGGAAGCGGATGTGAAAGGCTTTAAGGGAATTTCCGACAGCCTTGGTCTTGGCGAATCCACCGTCGCGGTTGCCCGCCAGGCCAGCGAAACGGTGACCGACCTTTTGACCGATATCAAAGGCAAGATCGTCGCGGCGCAGGAACAAAACGTCGACCGTGAAAAAATCCAGGCCGATATTGAAGCGCTGACTGGCCAGATCAAGTCGGTTGTGGGGGCTGCGCAGTTCAACGGGCTGAACCTGCTCAAAGGCACCGATGACATGAACATCCTGTCGTCGCTTGACCGTGGCAGCGATGGTTCGGTCACGGCTGCCAATATCACCGTAACCCGTCAAGATCTGACCACGGATTCCGGCACCTACGGCTCCGGAACCTCGCTTGCGGCCAATGCGGTCGTTGCCAACAGCGCGACGGCAGTCGCTTCGGCTGGTAACACCGCTGTTGTTACCTTCGCGGGCACCGCCGCCAACTATGACGGTGCGACGGCAACCATTACCGTCGCCGGTGTTGATCTAAGCTATACCGGCACAACCGGTGATGACGAAACCTCGGCTGCATCTTACTTCTCGGGTGCGATCAACGCTTTGGGTCTGGCGGGCGTTACGGCCTCAGCCTCGGGCGCTGATCTGACCCTGACCTCCACCAATGCGTTTGAGGCAAAGACCACAACCGTCAGCGGCCTGACCGGCACGGCAACAGGTTCGGTGATCTCGGCGTTGAACGGGACGACGGGCCTGTCGCTGACTACTGGTGACATCGCCGAGCGCGCGGAAAAGGTCGATTTTTCTACAGCGGCAGCGGTGGCTGAAGGGGACGGTTACAAGATTACCGTTGGGTCCGGGTCTTACAACTATATCGCCGGTAAGGGCGAGACGATGGAAGACGTGGCCAAAGGCCTGAAGGCGGCAGTCGATTCCGCCGGGCTGACCGGCATCAACACCAAAGTCGAGAAAGACAGCGCGACCGGCCAATGGAGCCTGAAGGTTGACAATGATGGCACCGGAAGTGCCAGCCTTACCTTCGCGTCTACAGGTAACGCAGGCGGTGTAGCGTCGGGTGGGCTTTTCGGGCTTGATTCGATTGATGTGACCACCAATTCAGGGGCAAATGCGGCTCTTGATAACGTTGAAACGCTGATTTCCAACTCTATCGACAGTGCTGCGTCTTTCGGTTCGGTACAGGGCCGGATCGAAATTCAGGCGGACTTTATCGGGAAACTGACCGATGCGCTGAAAACCGGGATCGGCACGCTTGTTGACGCCGATATGGAAGAAGCTTCGGCACGGCTGCAAGCGCTTCAGGTGCAGCAGCAGCTGGGTATCCAGTCGCTGTCGATCGCCAACCAGGCGCCGCAGAATATTCTGTCGCTCTTCCGTTAAGGCTCTTGGCCGGGGCGCACGACCAGCGCCCCGGCTTCCCGCGGGGATTCCGCGATCTGACGAAAACCGTCATTGGAAGGTAACCAAGTGAACGCTCAACTCATGGCCAGATCGGCCTATTCCGGCGCCGCCGTCCCAACCCGCACAGGGCGCGGGACAGAATACGAAATTTTCGCCCGCATCACCCATCGCCTGCAAGCAGCCAAAGACCAAGGTTATGCAGCATTGGTGCGTGCCTTGCACGAGAACCGCACATTATGGACGGCACTTGCTGCCGATGTGGCTGTTGCGACTAACGAATTGCCCGCACCGCTGCGTGCGCAGATTTTCTACCTGGCAGAGTTTACCACCCAACATTCACGCAAAGTTCTAGCAGGCAATGCCGGGGTCGAGATCTTGGTCGAGGTGAACACCGCCGTCATGCGGGGCTTGCGTAGCCAAGGAGAACCGGCATGAGCGGTCTGGTGCTTAAACTCGCCCCGCGCGAGCGTATCTTGATCAACGGTGCTGTGATTGAGAATGGTGATAAACGATCGCGACTTGCGATCATGACACCCAATGCGAATATCTTGCGGTTACGCGACGCAATCCATCCCGAAGAGGCGAATACGCCCGTTAGACGGGTGTGCTACATCGCTCAACTTGTCTTGTCGGGCGACGCCAAGCCGGAAGAGGCAAAAATGCAAATGATGCGCGGGGTCGAGCAGCTTAGCCAGGCGCTGACAGATCACGACAGTCGCAGCTATCTGGCCGCCGCGACCGAGGCTTTGCTGGATGAACAGTTCTACCAAGCGCTCAAGTCCTTGCGGGCGCTCTTGCCAAGGGAGGCGCGGCTTATGTCCGCCGCAAGGGCGTGACATTCACGCCGGTTATCCCCTTTGCTGGCCTGTCGGGTTGGAGCTTTCTGACCCGCACAATGCCTGCTCAGAAAAAGGCGTTTGATGCCGATCCGACATTGCAGCGCGATGAAGCTTATTTTCGCGACAACATCGCCAAGGCAGATACCGCCGAAAAACTTGTGGGCGACCGCAGGCTTTTGTTGGTCGCCCTCACGGCCTTTGGTTTGGAGGGCGACATCAACAACAAGTACTTTATGAAAAAGGTACTTGAAGACGGAACGTTGGATGATGGGGCCCTGTCGAACAGGCTTGCTGACAAGCGGTATCTGGAATTCTCCAAGGCATTCGGTTTTGGCGATTTTCCCATCGCAAATACGCAGCTTTCCGATTTTCCCGACAAGATACTGACGGCGTTTGCGGAGCGAAAGTTTGAGACGGCGGTAGGCCAGCAAGACGATGACATGCGCCTGGCGCTGAACGCCACGCGCGAGCTTGGCAAACTGGCCCAGCGCGGCTTGTCCGAGGACGCAAAGTGGTTCACGGCGCTTGGGTCCCCACCTTTGCGCAGCGTCTTGCAAACCGCCCTGGGGCTGCCAAGCAGCTTTGCCGGCATAGACATCGACAGACAGTTGGCTGTACTTAAAGACTACAGCCAAAAATATCTCGGAAGCTCTGATATCTCGCAGTTTGCGGAACCGGAAAACGTTGAAAAACTGGTTCGCCTTTTCTTGATCCGCTCGCAAGCGCAAGATGTCAGCACCGCTTCTTCGGCGGCGCTGACGCTTTTGCAGCAAGCTGGGCGAACAACAAATCTGTTATCACGCTACGTTTGATCTTGGGCCGGTTCACACTGCCTTAATAGGGGCTTTTTCCAAAACCTCTGCCAAGCGCAAGAAACTTTGGCTGCGGCTGTCAGGTTCGACCTCGGCCAAAAATGCATCCAGTTCCGGCCAAACCTTGATGGCCGCGTCGATCAAAGGGTCACTTCCGGCTGTGTAAAGCCCAGCCTGTATCATCATTTCCGCCCGATCATAGGCACCAAGAAGTTTGCGCGCCTTGGCGATCAGGGCATTTTCCGCCTCATTTGCTGACCAAGGCAACGAGCGTGAGACGGAGCGTAGAAGATTGATCGCGGGGTAGCGCCCGCGCTCGGCGATATCGCGGTCCATCACCACATGGCCATCCAGAACCCCGCGCAGGATATCGGCGATAGGTTCGTCCATATCCGAGCCTGCAACAAGAACCGAAAAGACCGCGGTGATATCACCGGCCCCTTCCGGCCCCGGCCCGGCGCGCTCGGCGAGTGACATGATCAGATGCGAGGTTGAGGGGGGATAACCGCGCAAGGATGGTGGCTCTCCGGCGGCCAGTGCCACTTCGCGGTGGGCTTCGGCCAGGCGGGTGACGGAATCTGCCAAGAACAACACCTGTTTGCCTTGATCGCGGAAGTATTCGGCCGCGGCCATCGCCGCCCAGGCGCAGCGGCGGCGTACCAATGGCGACTGGTCCGATGTGGCCGCAATCACCACGCTGCGCGCCATACCCTCTGGCCCCAGCACATCTTCAACAAATTCGCGGAGTTCGCGCCCGAGTTCACCGATCAGCGCGATCACTGTAACATCGGCCTCCACATGGCGCGCAAACGTTGCCAAAAGCGAAGATTTCCCGACACCGGAACCAGCAAAAAGACCGATCCTTTGGCCACGCACCAAGGGCAGCATGGTGTTAAACACCCGCATTCCGGTTTCCAGCCGCGCGCCCAACCTGCGGCGGGCAGCGGGCGGCGGCGGTGCGGCGCGTAGATCCCGTTCGCGCCCACCTTTCATCAATGGAGCGCCATCAAGGGGTTGGCCGAAAGGGTCAATGATGCGTCCGATCCAGCCATCATGCGGCGCAAGCCCGCCCGCCCCCGTCAGGGTCACGCTATCGCCAAGCTGAATACCTTCCGGCGGCTGATCGGTCAGCACCCCTGCGCCAGTCGCGTCCAATGTCACGATCTCGCCGCCAATGCGGACGTCCGCGCCATTGATGACGACCCGCCCGCCTATGCACCAGTCGCTGCTGCCACCTGTACCCGTGCCGGTGATCCGCAACAAACCGCGCCCCGCCTCTGTGACCCGCGCCAGCGGGCGTGTGGCCCTGCAAGCCGCAATTTCTGCGCGTAGCATGTCTAATGCGGCATGACCCATTCTGAGCTCCTTTTGTTCCTCATTACCCTTTCTAAAGGAATCAGGGTTAAGGCTTGATTGAAAGCTCGGAGGAGAAGCCCCGATGTTCGATAAACCAGAGATACTCGGCATGTCTGCGGCAATGGCTGCCAATGCCGCCACCCGTATGTCGGCGATCGCGCAGAACGTCGCGAATGCCGACACGCCGGGTTATCGCGCCACTGATACCGCCGATTTCGCGGCGACATACCGCTCCGAATCTGGCTTGCGGCTTGCGGCCACGCGCCCCGGTCATTTCGCCGCCACACCCGCCAGCACGTTGATGGCCACGTCCGAACGCGCGGGCGGCCACCTTTCGCCTAACGGCAATAACGTCTCGCTTGAAGATGAGATGATGCGCGCCGCCATGGTCCGGAAGGATCACGATATGGCATTGGCCATTTACAAAAAGTCGCTGGATATTCTGCGCCTCAGTCTTGGGCGGCGATAAGAAAGGACATGCAGCATGAGTGATTTTCTAAATACGCTTTCGGTTTCGGCCTCGGGGATGGAGGCGCAGTCAATGCGCTTACGCTATATTTCCGAAAATCTCGCCAATGCCGATACGCCTGGATACCACCGCAAATCGGCCCCGTTTGAGGCTGAACTGGCGCGAGGCACCACCACCGGCAGAGTTGCTTTGGGCGATGTTGAACTTGACCAGCGTGACCTGACCAAAATCTACGACCCGGGCAATCCACTTGCCAACAGCTCGGGCTATTATGACGGTTCCAACGTCGACATGGTCGTTGAAATCGCGGATGCGCGGGAAGCGCAGCGCAGTTACGAGGCGAACCTCAAACTTTTTGATCAAGCGCGGCAAATGTCGCAAGGCTTGCTCGAATTACTGCGCAAATAGAGAGAGGTAATCCAGAATGGACGTGCGAAGCTCACTTGCCTCTCTAACCTATGCCCAGGCCCGGCCGGCCACCAAACCTGCGATTGCGGGTCAGGGGTCGGCCGGTGCCGATGCTTCGGGTTTTGCAGCCCTTGCGGGCAGTTTTGCTGAAACCCTGAAGGCGGGCGAAGACACCGCCAAAGCCGCAATGATGGGTGGCGCTGATCCGCATTCATTGGTGCAAGCCCTCGCCGCATCGGAACTGGCGATCGAGACTGCCGTGACGGTTCGCGACAAGGTGGTTGAAGCCTATCAAGAGATCCTCAGGATGCCGGTGTAAACCCATGGAAGAAGCAATGTTTTTTGACACTTTGCGCCAGGGATTGTGGATCGCCGTCATCATATCGGCCCCGCTTCTGGCGGTGGCATTGATTGTCGGCGTCAGCATCGGGCTTTTTCAGGCACTGACCTCGGTTCAGGAAATGACCCTGACGTTCGTGCCCAAAGTGGGGGCGATGATGATCGTCTTTTGGGTGTCGATGACCTTCATGTCAGGCACGTTAGTGTCGTTTTTCACCGACAGTATCGTTCCTTTGATTGCGGGAAGCTAGGCCATGGATAACGCCGGATATACCACGCTGAACCGCCAATCGGGCCTGATGCGCGAGATGCAGTTGGTCGCCAATAACATCGCCAACCTCTCGACCACCGGTTTTCGCAAGGAAGGCGTTTTGTTCGCAGAACATCTTGCCGACCTTGAGGGTCAGGAACCTTCATTGTCTATGGCTAGCGCCGAGGGGCGGATTATCAATCTTGCGCAAGGCACGTTGCAACAGACCGGCGGCACCTTCGATTTCGCGATTGAGGGCGAGGGGTTTTTCATGATCGCCACGCCCGATGGCAATCAGCTGACTCGCGCCGGTGCCTTCACCCGTTCGCCTGAAGGCGAGTTGGTCACCTCTGATGGGTCTGCGCTGTTGGATAGCGGGGCCGGTCCGATAACGGTTCCGGCTGTTGTGGGCATCGTGACCTTGGGCCGTGACGGCACAATCTCTGCCGATGGCGCGCCGCTGGCTCAGGTCGGGCTTTTCGTGCCCGCCGATCAAAACGACCTTGTCCATGCGGGCGGTACGCGGTTTCGCACGGAAGGGGCCGTCAACCCCTTGGAAAATGCAACGATCTACCAAGGCTTCTTGGAGGATTCCAACGTTAACCCGGTAAGCGAAATTACCCGGATGATTGCCGTTCAACGCGCTTACGAAATGGGCCAGGGCTTTCTTGAGGCCGAAGACAAGCGCATCCGCTCGGTCACTCAGACGCTTGGGCGATAGGAGAGAGATATGCGTGCCTTACAAATAGCCGCGACGGGCATGAGTGCCCAGCAAATGCGGGTTGAGGTTATCTCAAACAACCTCGCGAACATGTCGACCACTGGTTATAACTCGCGCCGCGCCGAATTTGCCGATCTGCATTATCAGCAGATTACCCCGCCGGGGGCGATCAATTCCAGTGACGGGACGGTGGTGCCAACCGGCATTCAGGTTGGGCTTGGGGTGCGCCCGGCTGCGGTGTCGGTCAATGTCGCCCAAGGCTCACTTTCTGCCACCGGCGGCGATCTTGATATCGCGATTGAGGGGAAGGGATATATAGAAGTGACGCTACCTTCGGGCCTGTCTGCCTATACGCGGGATGGTGGGCTCAAACGTTCCGCTGATGGGCTGATTGTCACCTCTGACGGGTATGAGGTGGCACCGGGTATTACCATTCCGCAAGAAGCGCGGTCACTTACCGTCAATGCAGCAGGCGAGGTTTACGCCTATTTCAGCGATCAGGTAGCGGCACAGCTTTTGGGGCAGTTCACCTTGGCCGGTTTCAGCAATGAAAAGGGCCTTCAGGCCACCGGGTCAAACCTGTTTTTGGAAACCGCAGCGTCTGGTTCGGCACAGATTTCGAACCCCGGTGAAAACAGTCTTGGCACCTTGCGGCAAGGGTTCTTGGAGGAAAGTTCGGTCGATCCGGTGCGTGAAATAACCGATCTGATCGAGGCCCAGCGCGGTTATGAGATGAACGCCAAGGTGATTACCGCAGCCGACCAGATGCTGGGGGCGACAACGCAAATCCGATGATAGTAAAATCACTTACCCTGATCCTCGCCCTTGTGGTATGCCCCGCCGCCGCAGAAACCCTTGTCGCCAAGCGCACCTTAAAGGCGCAGACGATTTTGTCTGCCGACGATATCGGTGCAGGCGATGCCACAGTTGCCGGTGCGGCGCGCGATTTTGACACGGTGGTGGGTTTGGAAACCCGTGTGGCCATCTATCAGGGCCGCCCGATTTTTCCTCAAGATCTTGGCCCCCCTGCGGTGGTTGAACGCAACCAGGCGATTACCCTTTCGTACCGCAGTGGCATCATCACAATTCTGGCCGAAGGCCGTGCGCTTGGCCGCGGCGGTGTGGGCGACCGGATCCGCGTGATGAACATGACGTCGCGGTCCACGGTCATTGGCCTGATTAGGGCAGATGGTAGCATCAGTGTTGAAATTTCGAATTACTCCCGGAGGAAGATAGTGAAACGGTTCTTGTCGCTTGCACTTTGTGTGCTGATCGCCGGTTGTCAATCGTTGGAGAATGTCGGTAAGGCACCGGCGTTTTCACCGGTCGAATCCGGGGATGAATATTTCGCCATGGCAGGCGCTGGTTTACCTTCGGGTCAACGGCTGCCCGGCGGCAATACAGAGGCCTCGCTTTGGTCGGGCGCTCGCGGATCGCTTTTGGGCGATCGCCGTGCTGGTCAGCGCGGCGATATCATGACTGTGGTGGTGGAAATCGACGACAAGGCAGAAATTTCCAATGCCACGGGCCGCAATCGCGCGTCGTCTGATCAGATGGGCATTCCATCAATGTTCGGGATTCCGCAGCGGCTTGACGATGCGCTTGCCGAAGGCTCAAGCCTCGCGGATGCCTATGACACGCAGTCAACCTCCAAGTATCAAGGCAACGGGTCCGTCAAGCGGAATGAGAAACTGACGCTGCGGGTGGCCGCGACGATTACCGATGTGCTGCCCAATGGGGTGTTGCGGATTGTGGGGTCGCAAGAGGTGCGGGTCAATTTTGAGATCCGTGAGCTGATCGTGACCGGATTTGTGCGGCCAGAAGACATCACCCGCCAGAATGAAATCACCTATGACAAAATCGCGGGTGCGCGGATCTCATATGGTGGGCGTGGTCAGATTACCGATGTTCAACAGCCGCGCATTGGTCAGCAGATTGCTGACAAGATCTTACCGTTCTGAGAGGCGATATGGGCAAGATAATACCGTTGTTGCTGGCGTTTCTTGGCCTGGGGGCAGGTGTTGGCGGGGGGATGATGTTGCGCCCCGCCCCACAAGACATCGCCGAGGCGTCACCATGCGGCGATATGCCGACAGCCGCCGCAGACCACGCGTCAAAAGCCGATGATGAGACGGCGAGTGACGACGCTCCACCTAACGAATACGTCAAGCTCAACAACCAGTTCATTGTGCCCATTGTCGAAGAAGGCAAAGTGCAGTCCTTGGTGATCATGTCGATCAGCCTTGAGGTTGAGGCTGGGGGGACCGGAAAAGTATATGCAATAGAACCAAAGCTGCGCGACGGGTTTTTGCAGGTCCTGTTTGACCATGCGAATGCGGGTGGTTTCGACGGTACTTTCACCAACTCCAACAATATGGATGTGCTTAGAATGGCGCTGACGGAGGTCGCGCGACAATCGCTTGGGCGTATGGTTTCGGATATCTTGATTGTTGATATCGTGCGGCAAGATAGTTGAAGCAGGTTTTGCCGGTAGCTTTGGACTTGCGATCCCCGCCGTATGTGGTGAAAGGGTGTGAGCGGTAACGGAGTTTGGCCTGTCGTGCAGCCCAGCAATAACAACTTCACTGGTGCGCTGACCGCGCTCGCCGCGATGGCAATATTTGCCAGCCATGATGTTGTGGTCAAACATTTGGGTGCCAGCTATTCTGCGGTGCAAATTGTGTTCTTTGCGGCGCTTCTCAGTTTTCCCCTTGTGACGTTGTTCATGATCAAAGATCAATCGGGCGGGCGCCTTTGGCCAAAGCATCCGATCTGGGTCGGGGTTCGCATGGTTGCCGCCGTCATAACGGGGGTCAGTGCCTTTTACGCCTTTGGGGTTTTGCCGCTTGCACAGACCTATGCGATTTTGTTTGCCATCCCACTGATCATCACCGTTCTTTCCATCCCCATACTTGGCGAAAAAGTAAGATTTAGGCGCTGGGCTGCGGTTATTGTGGGCCTTATCGGCGTGCTGATCGTCTTGCGGCCGGGTCAGGTGCCGTTGTCGTATGGTCATCTGGCTGCGTTGGTTGCGGCATTCGCGGGGGCGCTGTCGTCGATCATCATCCGCAAGGTTGGCTCTGATGAACGGCCGGTTACCTTGCTGTTGTCACCGGTTGTCGGAAATTTCTTTGTGATGGGTATCGCGTTGCCCTTCGTCTACCGGCCGATGCCCATTGCAGATGTTGGCCTTATGGGCGTTGTTGCACTGCTTGGTCTTGCGGCCACGCTCTTGTCGATCCTTGCTTATCGGCAGGCGGAAGCAGTTATTGTAGCGCCGATGCAATATAGCCAGATCATCTGGGCCACGATTTTTGGTTATACGTTGTTTGATGAACATCTCGATACAGCCACGCTTATCGGGGCGTTGGTTGTTATTGCCTCGGGCTTGTACATCGTCTTGCGAGAGACCCGCACAGGCGCTTCCGACAATCAGCCGGTGCTTGAAACCAGCGGGCGCAGCGAAATGGCAACCACCCCAAGGCCGAGGCTTTTGCAGCGCATTTTGCAGCCCGAAACGGACTAACCGGTCCAACACAGGCCACTTGCAAAAGTTTTCGGGAATCGGTAACCCCGCGCCCACGGTCGGAGCGTAGCGCAGCCTGGTAGCGCACCTGCTTCGGGAGCAGGGGGTCGGAGGTTCGAATCCTCTCGCTCCGACCAATTTCCCGAATTCCCTCTCTTGCGGCATTCAGGCCATTTGCGTTATCTGCCATGCGAACGGGCGAGGGGCGCACCATGAAATCAGGCCTGGCAGTTTTGGTGGCGGCCTATGTTCTAAGCCAGTTCTATCGGGTGTTTCTGGCTGTACTCACCCCGATCTTAGGGCAGGAAATCGGTGCGACACCCGCCGATCTGGCGACTTCGTCAGGCCTGTGGTTCGCGGTTTTTGCGCTGATGCAATTTCCTGTAGGGGCGGCGCTTGACAGGGTCGGGCCTCGGCTGACGGCGGCGATCCTTCTGGGCTTGGGCGGTGGCGGCGGGGCTTTGATCTTTGCCACGGCGCAATCGCCTGCAGCACTTCATCTGGCTATGGTTTTGATTGGCATCGGCTGTTCGCCGGTTCTGATGGCCTCATACTTCATCTTTGCGCGCATTTATTCTGCCAGGGTTTTTGGTACTTTGGCGGGCGTCATGGTGGGTTTGGGGTCGTTGGGCAATATCGCGGGGGCAGCACCCCTTGCCCATGTCGTCGAAAGTTACGGCTGGCGCGAAACGCTTTTTGGTCTTGCGGTCGTTACGATTACCGTCGCCCTTGCCATCGCCGTGGTGTTGCGCGACCCACCGCCAATTGACAAGAACCCCGGTCAACACGGATCATTGCGAGAGCTTTTGGCGATCCGGGCATTATGGCCGATAGTTGCAATGATGCTGGTGGCCTATGCGCCCGCCGCCGTCGTTCGCGGGCTTTGGGCAGGACCATATCTGCACGGCGTTTATGGCGCAGATGCCAGCGGGATTGGCCGCGCGACGCTGGTTATGGGCCTGGCGATGGTCTTGGGGAATTTCGCGCTTGGATCAATTGATCGGGCACTTGGGTCGCGCAAATGGGGCGTTGTGGCCGGTGTCAGCCTGTCGGCACTTTGTCTGGGCGCATTGATCGTTATGCCCGCTCCTGGCTTTTGGGCATCCACTGCCTTGTTGGCCGGGCTTGGGTTTTTTGGCGCTACATACCCCGCAATCATGTCGCATGGGCGCAGCTTTTTGCCGCCTCATCTGATCGGGCGCGGGGTCAGCTTTATCAATCTGTTTTCAATCGGCGGGGCCGGGTTGATGCAATTTGGCTCTCGACCGATCTATCAGGCACTCAGCACGTCCGGTGATGCCGCCCATACGTTTAGGCTGATGTTCGCCTTTTTCCTTCTGCCTTTGCTGATGGGCCTCGCGGTATATCTTTTCAGTCACGACAATCGCGTTTAGTCAGGGGCATGACCCAAGTTCAGCCAGATATCCGTGAGGTTGAGGTGATCGCCCCAAACCTCAAGCGCCGCCTTTCGGGGGTAACAGCAACGGTGGTGCGACTTGTGCCGTTGCAGGCCCAGCGTATCGGTATTGTCACCACCGGCCCCGGTTTGCCGGATGACCTGCCGCATATCCCGCTTGGGCGCTTGTTCTTTTTGCCGCGCGATCGCTGGCGGGTTTGGCATGCGCGGCGCAATACTGAAATGGCGCTGGGGCTGATTTTGCGGCATCTGTTTCGTCGGCGGTTGCGGATGCTGTTCACTTCGGCGGCCCAACGCCATCACAAACCCTTCACCCGCTGGCTGATCCGGCAGATGGATGGGGTGGTGGCCACCTCGCCGCAGGCCGCAAGTTATCTTGAGGTGAAGGCCCGCGTGGTCATGCACGGGGTCGATACCGATACCTTCA
>JBATTI010000392.1:0-11721 GCA_049670445.1 Albidovulum sp.
GTAGAAATCCCGATGATCCTCCGCCAGCCGCCGTGCCCGTTCGGCCAGCGGCCCTGACCCAAGATCGGGGCCGCCTTCCAAGATGCCGCGTGTTGGTTCGCCCCCGGTATGGCTGTCGATCACATGCATTGTGCGATGATCCCGCCTTGTTTGGACCAATCGGCAAACCAGTTTTGGAACAGGGTATATTGTGCCTCGCAATAGCTGCGCTGTGCATCGCTGAGTGCGTCGGTCTCATTGAAATGCAGGCGGTATTCTTCTTCGCCGTTCAGCACCAGAAGGTACTTGTAATAAAGCACCAGATCGGTGCCCTCATCAAAGCTGGTAAGCACCGAAAAGGCTTCTTCCAGTTCCAGCGCGCGTTTGCGGGCCTCGGCATGTCCTTCTGCTGCCTTTTGCGCCAGAGCGGCCAGCAACAGCGCCTCTTTGGGCAAAGCGGTGCCGATGCCGGTGATGGCGCCGGTGGCCCCGCAATTGACAAAGCCGTGGTAGACGGCGGTATCAACGCCCACCATCAGCGTGACCTGATCATCATGGCTGGTGATATGTTCCGCCGCATAGCGCAAATCGTCCTTGCCGCCGAATTCCTTGAAACCAATCAGGTTGGGATGCTCGGCGCGCAGGGCAAAGAACAGATCCGCCCGCGTCGCGAAACCGTAAACCGGACTGTTGTAGATGACCGCAGGCACATCCGGTGCGGCCTCAAGAATGGCCTTGAAGTGATTGCGCTGCGCGATGGGCGAAGACCCGCGTGACAAAACCCGCGGAATTACCATCAGGCCCGCCGCGCCAACCTCTTGCGCATGGGCCGCAAGGGCCACGGCCGATTTGGTGTTGACGGCACCGGTGCCCACGACGACCGGAATGCCCGCCGCAACCAGACCTTCAACGCCCAGCATCCTTTCTTCATTCGTCAGCAGCGGCCAATCGCCCATAGAGCCGCAATAGACCACAGCCGACATGCCAGCGGCGATCATTTCCTTACCCTTTTTGACAAGTGCCTCAAAATCCGGGCTCCGGTCAGATTTGCAAGGCGTCATCAGGGCGGGCATGGTGCCGACAAAAACATTGGTGGACATCAGAATACTCCAGTTTTTCGTTGATAAGAATGCAGCCGTTACGGCGTCAACACTCAGCGCACATTGGCCAGAAACTTGCGCGTATGTGCGGATTGGCTGTCGCCAAAGATCTGGGCGGGCGGGCCGATCTCTTCCATCACGCCTTGATGGAAATAGGCGAC
This sequence comes from Albidovulum sp., assembly GCA_049670445.1. Lineage (GTDB taxonomy): Bacteria > Pseudomonadota > Alphaproteobacteria > Rhodobacterales > Rhodobacteraceae > TMP-24. The sequence continues at coordinate 1,241 of JBATTI010000392.1, forward strand.
CCTGTCCGAGACATCGCGCGCAAATCCCATCTCATGGGTGACACAGATCATGGTCATGCCTTCATCGGCCAAAAGCCGCATGGTATCAAGCACCTCGCCGACCAATTCAGGATCCAGCGCCGACGTTGCCTCGTCAAACAGCATATAGGTCGGCTCCATCGCCAAAGCCCGGGCAATGGCAAGGCGCTGTTGCTGGCCGCCGGACAGGGCCGAGGGATAGGCGCCGAATTTGTCGCCCAGACCAACATGGCTGAGCTGTTTGGTGGCAATGTCTTGCGCCTCGGATTTGCTTTTGCCTTTGACGATCCGTGGCGCCAGTGCGACGTTTTCCAAGGCGGTCAGATGCGGAAAACTGTTCCATTGCTGAAACACCATGCCCATCTTGGTGCGCAGCTTGTTGATGTCGGTGCCCTTGGCATGCACATCGGTGCCGTCCACGGTGACAACCCCCTGCTGGATCTGTTCAAGCGCGTTGATGCAGTAAAGCAAGGTGGATTTGCCAGAGCCGGAGGCCCCGATGACAGAGAGAACCTCGCCCTTTTGCACATCAAGGTCGATGCCTTTGAGAACGTGCAATGCACCAAAATACTTGTGGAGATCACGAATGCTGATCATTGGGCCCACCTTCTTTCAAGGGACGCGGCATAGCGCGAAAGCGGATAAGACAGCGCGAAATAGAATGCGCCAGCGATTGCAAGGATCAAGAACGGCTCTTGCGTGCGGGTGATAAGGATCTGACTGGCCTTGAGCAGTTCGACATAGCCAAGCACCGATACAAGGGCGCTGTCCTTCATCACGCCCAGCGCCACCCCGACCCAGGACGGAAACACTGCGCGCCCGCCGATGGGGAACACCACATAGCGCAGGTCCTGCCAGTAGGTCATGCCCAGACTGCGCGCGGCGCGGCGCATCGGCGTGCCCACCGCCTCTATCCCGCCACGCGCAACGTTTGCGACCAGTGCTGCGGTATAAATCGTCAGGATGACGACACCGGATGCGAAAGGATCAAGATTCAACCCGATGATCGGTGCGAAATTGTAAAACAGCACCAGCTGGATGATCAGCGGCACCGAGCGGAAGATGTCCAGCACCGGCGCAAGCATCAGCGTGGCGGCCAGCTTGCCCTCATGAAGCATCCAGCCAAAGATCACGCCCAGAATGCTGCCAAGGGCAATGGAGACGACCGAGATCCACAAGGTGCGCAGGGCGGCTTCGGCCAGAAACCAAAGGTCATTGGGGGAGAAGCCGCTGAAAAAGTTGATTGTCGGTTGCATTGCGATCCCCTCAGTACCGAAACAGCCGGGCCGCCAGCAGGCGAGAGGCCAGAAGAATGATCTTGACGATCACATAGTAAATCACGGCGGTGACGGCGAAATATTCAAAGATCCGAAAGGTTCGGCTGGCAAAGAACTGCGTCTCGCCGCTAAGCTCGCGAAAGCCGACCAACATGCCCAGCGATGACATCAGCACGGCCCAGACCATCTGATTGGTGATCGGGTGATAGACGATGCGAAACACCTGCGGGATGATGATGCGCGAATAGGCCTGCCATGCGGTCATCCCCAGACTGCGCGAGGCGCGCAGCTGCGTCTCGGGCACTGCCTGAAAACCGCCGCGAAAGTTTTCCGACAGATAGCCTGCGCAATTGAAGGTGAGTGCCGCCAGAACAATCAGATAAGGCGACAGATGCAGACCAAATGCGCCAAGGCCAAAGCCGAAAAAGAACAGCTGAAACAAGGCCGGGGTATTGCGGGCAAGCTCAACCCAGGTTGATGCGAACCAGCGCAAGGGGCCTTTCACATGCATACGGATCAGCGCAAGGCCAAGGCCAATCACGATCCCGAGGATCATCGAAATGACCGCCACCTGAAGCGTCAAAAACGCCGCCTCCATCAGATCGGGCAGGCTTTTGAGCACGGGACGCCAGTGGAAATTGTAATCGAACATGTGACCTCTCATGGCCCTCCCGCCTGAAATTTCAGGCGAGAGGTCAGGTTCAGGGCGATCAGTACATGACGCCGGGGATACGCAGTTCGGGGGCTTCGCCACCGACATAGGCGCCCCAAAGTTCGGCGTAACGGCCAGAGCGGACCTGATGGGTCACAAACAGGTTCAGGAAGTTCAGCCAGGTTACGTCTTCACGCTTTGCCACAACCGAGGTGTAGTCAGTGGTCCAGGGCATGCGCGGGCCAGCCAGAATGCTGTCATATTGCTGGGTGATGGGCAGAACGGCGGTATTGGTGGTGATCCCGATATCAGCCTTGCCCTGCGCTACGGCCAGAAAGACCTCGTTTTCGGACTGATAGCCCTGATAGTTGCCTTCTTCGCCCCATTCCGCGGCAATCTTCAGCCATTCTTGTTCAGGCACTGTGCCAATGGCTGCCGCCACGCGCTTGCCGCGAATGTCGTCAAAGCTGGTGATGCCGCTGTCGGCATTCACAACGCCCTGCGCATAATAGATCGCATAGGGAATGGTGAAGCCAACCGTGCGCGCCCGCGCCAGACTGTCGGATGTTGCGCCAAAGACCACATCGGCGCGTCCGGTCACGATCACCGGCAGACGCTCGGCCCAGGTCAAAGGCAGTATCTCCGCCTCAACCTCAAGCGCCGCGGCCAGATCCTTGCAATAGTCGACGTCAAAACCGGCAGGCTCATTATTGGCGTCGCGGTATCCGATCGGCGGGAAATCAAGGACAACACCGCAGCGCAATGTGCCCCGCTCCACGACATCATCCAAAGTGTCAGCGGCGGCGGGCCCGACCGAAAGCACTGTCAAAGCCGCAACTGCGGCCAGTTTCTTAAGCATGGTTTCCTCCCACAATATGCTGTGTCGAATCATATAAGGGATATTGGATCCAAAATCCACAGACATTTTCCATCCGGCTTACCCTGTAAGCCTGCGGGAGGTGCTTGAACCCTGCGCAATGAAAAATCGGCTTTGGCGGAAGAGAGCGTTCCGCGTCAGGGCGCTTGATGGGTAAGGACGGGGTAAAGTGACAGCAGCAAAAGGGCCGCCATCGTCCAGTTGAAGGCCCGCAGGCGCCCCGGCCCGGTCAAGAAGCGGCGCATCTCGCGGCCCGCCAATGTCCAAAGGCTGACCGAGGGCAAATTGACGGCGGCGAAGACCGCGGCCACAAGGGCGATGGCTGCAAAGCTTTGTCCGGGTGCGAAATTGGTGATGGCCCCCAGCGACATGGCCCAGGCCTTGGGATTGGCCCATTGAAACGCGGCCGCTTGCAAGAAGGTAAAGGGTTTGCCGGCTGCAGCCCCATCAGCAGGCGGAGCCGCATGGGCGATATTCCAGGCCAGCCACAGCATATAGGCCACGCTAACCACCTTGAGGATGGTAAAACTGACCGGATATGCCTGAAACAGACCGATCAGCCCCAGCCCCAGGATCAGCGTCATCAGCATGTGACCAAGCGAGATGCCAAACATATGCGGCAAACTGCGGCGCATGCCGAAATTCGCCCCCGAGGCCATCAGCATAAGGTTGTTGGGCCCCGGTGTGATCGAGGTTACGAAGGCGAACAGCAAAAGGGCGGGAACGGTTGAAAACATGATGAAGCAATCATTCACCATATCAACGCGAATTAAATTGCATTATTTGCTTTCTTGGATAAAAATTCGCAATTAATGAGCAAGATTGATAACATCAGCCACCGTATATTGCGAAAACTGACCAGCAATGGCCGGATCAGCAATCTTGAATTGGCGGAAAGCGTTGGCCTGTCGCCCTCGGCCTGTTTGCGCCGCGTCCAAGAGATGGAGCGCACGGGCATCATAAAGGGCTACCGCGCGGTGCTTGATCCGGTGCGGCTTGGCACCGGATTTGTGGCCTATGTGACCGTGGGTCTGTCTGTTCATACCAAGGCCGCACAAGAGGCTTTTGAACGCGCCATAGCCCGCGCGGCAGAGGTGCGTGAGTGCCATAATATCACCGGCACGGTGGAATACCTCTTGCGTGTGGAGGCCACCGATCTGGCCGCCTACAAACATTTCCATACCGAGGTCTTGGGCGTTTTACCGCAGGTCAACGCGATCACCAGCTATGTGGTGATGGGCTCTCCCAAGGATGAGCGCGCTTGAAACCATCGAATGACGAGCTTTGATCGGGCCACGATTTTTCTGCGAAAAATCGCTCAAATTTTCGCAGAAAATTTGCCACCTTGGGGGAAGTGATTGATTAGGTCGAAAAGACATCTGACATATTGGCAAATCCCTTGACCTCGATCGGATTGCCTGATGGGTCACGAAAGAACATTGTCCACTGCTCGCCCGGCGTGCCTTCGAAGCGTACCGAAGGGGCGATGATCCATTCAGCACCTGCGGCCTTCAACCTTGCGGCCAAAGCTTGCCAATCCGGCAAAGCCAGCACCACGCCGAAATGCGGCATCGGCACTTTATGCTCGCCAACTGTGCCGGTGGCGGCATTGGCAAAGGGCGTCCCCAGATGCAAGCTGAGCTGGTGGCCAAAGAAATCGAAATCGACCCAGGTCACGGTTGAACGGCCTTCCTTGCAACCAAGCACGCCGCAGTAGAACGCACGCGCCGCATCAAGATCGTGGACGTGAAAGGCAAGATGAAAGGGTGTGGGCATCGGTGCCTCCTTGGTTTGCCCCATCAATAGCAAGGCTCGCCCCCTTGCACCAGTTGCACAGTGTCACGCCATCCCCTAACGTCACGCCAACCAAAAACGCCAACGGAGAGCCCCCATGACCAAAACACTTGGCTTTGACACGCTGCAAATCCATGCAGGTGCGCATCCTGACCCCGCCACCGGCGCACGCCAGATCCCGATCTATCAGACCACCGCTTATGTCTTCAAAGACGCCGATCATGCAGCGCGTCTCTTCAACCTTCAAGAAGTGGGTTATATCTATTCGCGCCTGACCAATCCGACGGTTGCTGCCCTTGCCGAAAGGGTTTGCGCCCTTGAAGGGGGTGCCGGGGCGGTTTGCTGCTCTTCGGGGCATGCCGCACAGATCATGGCCTTGTTTCCCCTGATGGGGCCGGGCTGCAATGTGGTTGCCTCAACCCGGCTATATGGCGGCACGATCCAGCAATTCTCCAACACCATCAAGAAGTTCGGCTGGTCGGCCAAATTCGTTGACTTCGACGATCTGGCCGCATTGGAAGCTGCGGTTGACGGCAACACGCGCGCGATCTTTTGCGAAAGCATTGCCAACCCCGGCGGCTATATTACCGATCTGGCTGCTGTTGCCAAAGTGGCCGACAAGGTCGGTCTGCCCCTGATCGTCGATAACACCTCGGCCACGCCTTATCTTTGCCGCCCGATCGAACATGGCGCCACTTTGGTTGTTCATTCCGCAACCAAATACCTGACCGGCAATGGCACCGTCACCGGCGGCATCGTGGTGGACAGCGGCAAATTCGACTGGTCGGCCAGCGACAAATTCCCCAGCCTGTCGCAGCCCGAGCCCGCCTATCACGGGCTGAACTTCCACGGGGCCTTGGGCGCAATGGCCTTCACCTTCCACTCTATCGCCATCGGCTTGCGTGATCTGGGCATGACGATGAACCCGCAAGGCGCGCATTACACGCTGATGGGAATTGAGACCCTGTCCTTGCGAATGGAGCGGCATGTGGCCAATGCGATGAAAGTCGCGGCCTGGCTCGAAAAAGACCCGCGCGTTGACTATGTGACCTATGCCGGGCTCAAATCCTCGCCCTATAACAACCGGATCCCGGCGATCTGCCCGAAGGGTGCGGGTGCGTTGTTCACTTTCGCGGTCAAGGGCGGCTATGACGCTTGCGTCAAACTGGTCGATAATCTGGAGCTGTTCAGCCATGTCGCCAATCTTGGCGATACACGTTCGCTTATCATCCACTCTGCCTCAACCACCCACCGCCAACTTTCGCCCGAACAACTCAAGGCCGCAGGGGCCGAGGCCAATGTGGTGCGGGTTTCCATCGGGATTGAGGATCCGGCCGATATCATCGCCGATCTGGATCAGGCCTTGGCCAAAGCCACGGCCTAGACAAGGCTGGGGCCTGAACATAACGCGGCGCCCCCGTCATCGGGGCGCCGTTTGCCCCTAATCCCTTATCTCAAACTGCATCGTGACCGAAGCCGTCAACCCGACCTCGCCAGAGGCCACCGGCACGGCCTCGGCTTGCGCGAACATCCGGCCGTCCATTTGCATGGGAATTGGCGCGCCATATCCGGCATGCTCGGATATCGACAAGACTTTGCCCAGGCTCACGCCCGCCGCCGCCGCGTAAAGTTCGGCCTTGTGGCGGGCATCGGCCACGGCAAGACCGCGGGCCTTATCCATCAGTGGCGCCGGGTCTTGCAGACCAAAGCCAAGACCGTTGAGCTGATTGGCCCCATCCGCCACCGCACTGTCCAAAACCGCGCCAAGCCCGTCCAGTGCCCGCACCCGCACCGTCACCATGTTCGATGCAATATATCCGGTGACCTTCGGCGGCTGGCCGGAACTGTTGTAATCATAGCTCGGCCCAAGCGAGAGGCCAGAGGTCTGGATATCGCGATCCTCGATCCCGGCCGCCTTCAGCCGGGCCAGAACGGCGGCAAGCTGGGCGGTATTGGCGCCAAGCGCTGCTTGCGCCGTATCGCCATTGGTCGTGACACCAAGCGATATGGTCGCCATATCCGGGGTCGCCTCCACCTGACCCTCGCCGGTGACTGTGATCAGCTGATGATCGCCCTCCGCCCAGGCGGGTGCCGCCAAAAAGACGATGGATGCCAGAATTTTGACCAGATACATGAAAGAGCCTCCGTTGCTGTGCTATAGTCTTGGCAACTATGACGCGCTCCACAAGAGCTTCCTTGGCTCATGTTCTTTCCTTGGGCGAATTTCTGCTTTAGGAAAGGCTGCGCGACAATCGGCAGCTTTGGTGGCTGCCATCGCTATGCTAGATGCCCGGAATGAAACCAAGATTTGCCCTTGAACTATCGAATGATGCGATCAGCCTGCTGGAACGGGCGGCGAATGGCTGGCGCCGTCTGGGACGGGCCGCGCTTGATGCAGCGGATCTGGGCGAACGCATTGAAGGCCTGCAGGCTCTGGCATCCAGCCTTGCGCCCGAAGGCTTCGCAACCAAACTGATTTTGCCCAATTCGCAGATCCTTTATCTTGATATTGAGGCCCCGGGCCCAGATAGGCCAAGCCGCCGCAACCAGATCCGCAAAGCTTTGGAAAACCGCACGCCTTACACGGTGGACGATCTGGTCTTTGACTGGTCGCGCAACGGCGATTGGGTCAAGGTTGCGGTTTTGGCGAAGGTCACGCTGGAAGAGGCAGAAGAATTTGCCGAAACCAATGGCTTTCGTCCGGTGGCGTTTGTGGCGGTGCCAGAAGCGGGCACCTTCACCGGCGAGCCCTATTTTGGTCTGACCAGCCGTGCCGCCGCCCATTTGCCACGCGGCGAAAGGCTTGACCGCGATCAAGACCCGGTCTGGATCATAGATGACGGCGTAGCCGAAGCAGAAGATCAGGTGGCAGACCAGACGACGGTTGCTGATCCGCCGGAGCCTGAACCTGAACCTGGGCCTGAACCGATTTCGGATGCAGAACCGTTGGGCGACAGCCCCGCCCTGCCGCATGCGGACGCGCCCGAGATGCAAGACCCCGACATATCCGGGGAAGCTGTTTCTGAACCCAGTATTTCGGAACCGGGAATTTCTGAACCCGGTATTTCGGAGCCCGGTATTTCGGAGTTGGGCGCATCAGAGCCCAAGATCACGGCGATAGCCGATACGCCCCCCACTACGTCCCCTGATACGTCCCCCGAATTGGACGAAGCCCCTTTCATCGCGATTGATGATGCGGGTGGTGAAGATGAGGGCGATCAAGACAGCGCGCCTGCGGTGGCGGTGGCCGCCTTTGATACAGCGCCTGAACCCGACTCTGAGATGGACGGCCCGCCCGAGGCTGAAAACGCACATGAGGCGGGCGATGAAGATGATCTCCCGGGGCCACGGATCACCGCCTTCGGCGATCTGACCGAAGATACCGCAAAGACCGGGTCTTCGACCAAGGCGGGCGTGTTTCAAAGCCGCCGCCCTCCGGGGCCTGCAGGCAAAGAGGGGCGCCGGATTGCCGGGATGGAACGGCGCTTTGGCAAGCACTCCGACGACCGCGACGGCAAGGCCCCGCGCCTTGGTGCCGCGGCGACGCATCAGCCTGCGGCCACCAGTGCGGCTATCGGTACGGCCACCGCTGCGGGCCAGGGATCCGCGCCCTCAAGACCAAACGCCAATAGCCCGACCCAGCTAAGGGTGACCGAGCCCCGCTATCGCAGACCCGCCGAATCGACCAGCGGCGCGGCGCAGCCCAGCCAGGCGGCGACCGCCAGGCATAGCGCATTTGGCTGGGCCGCTACGCTTAGCCGCACCCATCTGCTTGCGGCGGCGGCGGTTCTGTCGATTGCGGCGGTGGTGCTTTGGTTCACGTTCTTCTTTGGCGCGCCAATGGTGCCCCAAACCGACACGCTTGCCGCCGTGCCCGCAGAGCCCGCGCAAGCGCCCCAACCGGCCAGCCAAGACACGCTTGCAGCGGCAGTTCCCGCCCCGGCAGCCCCCGCGCCCGAGCTTGAACCCTTGGCGCAAGTCGCGCCCGCGACGAACCCCGAGGCCCAAGAAGACATCACCGCCCCCCCAGCTGAAGTCGCACCTGAAGTCGCACCTGAAATCGTACCTGACGCCGCGCCTGAAGCCGCGCCTGAAATCGCGCCCGCAGGCGCGTCGCGCGCTTCGGCCAAGGACTTGCCGCTACCAGAGGTCGCAACCGCATCGCCAGCGATGGTTGCAGATGATAACGGCGCCGGGAACACACCTGAATTCGCGGCAGATGACGCTCCGGTCGTGGCGACGGGTGCCGCTCTTCCCGCGACGGACGGTCTGGCGGGCGATGCACCACCTGCCCCACCACCAGCACCCGTGCCCTACGGATCCTTGTTGCGCTACGATGCCAATGGGCTGATCATCGCAACCCCCGACGGGGTTTTGACGCCCGACGGCTTCACCCTGTTTGCCGGCAAACCACCGCGCCTGCCGCTTGTGCGCCCGGCCGCCCTGACCCCGCAGACCGGCGAAGCCCTGCGCGGCAAGAAACCGCGCGCGCGCCCCGAAGGATTGCAGCCTCCGTTGCCATTGCCTGAAGATGATGCCGCTTTGCCGCCCGCAGAGGCAACAGATGCCACAGCGGATACCGGCCCCGACACCGCAATCGCGGATGCAGTTGACGCAGCCCTTCCCCCCCCGTCGATCCGCGCCACGCCGCCCGCCAACCCCGCGCCCGCCCGGCAAGCGTGGTTGCAAGGACTGCGGCGCGCAAACTACAAGCCGAAGCCGTCGCCGATGCGGCCGCCTCTGCTGCGCGCGCCGAAGCCGAAGCGGCGCAAGCCGCCCTTCTCGCCCCATCCGTTTTGGCCGTTGCAAGTTCGCGCACCCCGGCAGCTCGGCCCCAAAGCCTGCTTACCCGGGTGGCTGCGGCATCCGCCGCCGCCGCGATCAGCATCGACCAATCTGCGGTCGATGCCGCCCTTGCGGAAGCCCAAAGCACGGTTGCCGCCGCCGCACCGCAAGCCTCAATTGCGGACCAAGAGATTGACGAGCCGGAACTTCAGGGCGGTGTGCCAAATATTCCCACCACCAGAACCGTGACCAAGAATGCCACCATCGCCAATGCCATCGACCTTGGAAAGATCAATCTGATCGGCATCTATGGCGCCTCTTCCAGCCGCCGGGCGCTGGTGCGCATGCCCAATGGTCGTTACGTGAAGGTCAAACTGGGTGACCGCCTTGATGGTGGCAAGGTCGCCGCCATCGGCGACAACCAGCTTAGCTATGTCAAGAACGGCAAGACATTCGTCTTGAAGCTGCTGAACAAGGCCTGAGGGCTGCCCCCCTTTACGCCGCATCCCCCGCGTTCAGCACCCCGCGCGCGATCTGATCGGCCTCGATCGATTCGAACAGCGCCTTGAAATTCCCCTCGCCAAAGCCATCATCGCCTTTGCGCTGGATGAATTCAAAGAAGATCGGGCCGATCACGGTTTTTGAAAAAATCTGCAAAAGAATGCGCGTCTCGCCGCCATCAACCACGCCTTCGCCATCAATCAAAACGCCGTGCTTTTCCATCAGATCAAGTGGCTCTTGATGGCCGATGACACGGGTTTTGCTTAGCTCATAATAGGCTTTGGGCGGTTTGGGCATGAAGCGCAGGCCGCGATCATGGATGGCATCGGTGGCGGCATAAATATCTTCTGCGCCGACGGCGATATGCTGAATCCCCTCGCCGTTATAGCGTTTGAGATATTCGACGATCTGGCCCTTGTCGCCGCGATCTTCGTTGATCGGGATGCGGATACGGCCACACGGCGAGGTAAGCGCGCGGCTGTGCAGACCGGTAAACTTCCCCTCGATATCGAAAAAGCGGATCTGTTTGAAACCGAAGACGCGGCTGTAGAAATCGAACCACTTGTCCATATTGCCC
>JBATTI010000393.1:0-5832 GCA_049670445.1 Albidovulum sp.
ACGCAGACAGCGTGAGCGTCAGCAAGGCAATCGAAAGTACAGCCGCCTTGGCCGGATCGGCCACAGACCCAACGATGGCAAAGAATATGTCGGTCGACAGTACCGAAAAACCACTGCCCAAGACCAGTGGGTTGCCAAAATCGGCAAGGCTTTCGATGAACCCAAGCAAGAACGCATTTGCCAAGCCAGGGCGCATCAGCGGTAGCGAAACATAACGGAAGGTCTGCCAACGGTCAGCGTCAAGTGTCTGAGAGGCTTCCTCCATCGACGGGCTGACGCCTTGGACGACGCCGATCAAGACCAGAAATGCAATCGGCGTGAAAGATAAAAGCTGCGCAATGTAGACGCCCCAGAATCCGTAAAGCCAGCGGGTTTTTTCCATTCCGAAAAGCTCTGCCGCAAAAGCGGTGACCGAGCCGTTCCGCCCGAACAGGAGGATGAGAGCGAGGCCAATGACAAAGGGCGGTGTGATGATTGGAATGACCGTGAGAACCCGCAGCAATTTCTTGGCGCGAAAATCTGTGCGGGTGAAGATCAGTGCGAAAGAAAGGCCAAGGAACGTCGTGCCAAGGCCCGTCAGAGTGGCAAGGAACACTGAATTGATTGCCACTCCGCAAGACCGATCAGAGACAAGGCACCGCAACCCCCAGATATCACTACTGAAAAAGCGCGGGAAGAAACTGGTCAGGCTGTAACCGCCGTCGACCTCAAACGCGCGGACCAAAATGTGCATGACCGGGAAAAACACAAAGACACCGACGAGCGCGATGATCAGGCCGATCATGCTGACCACAAATGCATCGCCGCGCCCTTTGCCGGTTTGGGACATGGAAACCGTCAGCGCGAACAAGAGGCCCGCGATGCATAAAGCCGCACCTCCCCCCATTCCGGCTTGGCCCGTGGCCATGGTTTCACCGCTTAGAAGGCCTTCGAACAGACGCGGACCCGCGCGAACGATTACCAGACCCTGCAGGGCCGTCCAAAAGAGGCCCAACGCGCAAAGCCACAGCGTTGTCCTGGCGCGTCGCACCGGATTTTGCAGGGCAAGAACGACGGCGATCGCGGCCAAAAACACCAGCCCGACAGGCGCCAGCCACCAATGACCCGACATCGCAAGCCAAAGTCCGCTTGAAGATGCCCCGCTTGTCAGCCACTCAAATGAGAAAAAGCCAGCCTCCGTCATATGCCATGGCAGCACAGCAAAGCCTGCAAGCCCGACAAGGAGCCAGAACAAAACCGTTCGTTTCATATTCAAGTCCAGTGGTGTGAGAGAGAGAGGGCGCCCCGAAAGAGGGGCACCCAATGGCCGGCGTAACAAAGGATCTGAACGCCGACAGGGGGACTTACTTCTCAGGATTGGGATCACCCACATCCGAATCCCAGCGCGCCAACAACCGCGCGCGTGTATCGCTCGACCCATAAGTCGCGAAGTCGTAGTCGATCAGCTTGATCGATGCGAGATCGGGCGATTCCGGTGCAACCTGTGCATTGGAGTTTGAGGGAACCTGGTAAGATCCTGTTTCTGGTGCGCGTGACTGAATATCCGCGCGCAGCGCAAATTCGACCCAAGCCTTGGCACCGTCAAAGTTCCGCGCACCCTCAATGATGCTGACAGCGCCGACTTCATAGCCCGTGCCTTCACAGGGTGCGACAGCCACCAATGGGAAACCCTGTGCGGCAAGATTGACCATGTCATGCATGAAGCCGATGGACACACCCGTTTCACCACGTGCCGCAGCCTTGGATGGGGCAGAGCCTGACTTGGTATAGGAGTTCACGTTCTTGCCGATAACCGCAAGTTTTGCGAAGGCTTCGTCCTCTCCGAACAACTGCACGAAGGTGGCAAGCTCGGTATAGGCGGTGCCGGAGCTGTTGGGGTTCGCAACCTGAATTTCGCCCGCAAAGCGCGGGTCTTCAAGATCGGCCCAGCAGGCAGGCGGGGCGATGTTCTTTTCTGCCAAAATCTCGGAGTTGTAGGCGATGGCCAAAGCACCGGCATAAATACCGATTGCCTTGCCTTGCGAAATTGTTGCCATGTTCTGCGCCCAGCCAAGCAACTCTGACGTATCGACACCGGAGGCCTGGGTCAGCCCTTCCTCGGCGGCGATCAAATGGGGATCACCCGTGCCACCCCACCAAACGTCAATCTTCGGATTGCCCGCTTCGGCGCGGATCTGTGCCAAAGTCTCGCCGGTTGATTTGCGTACCATCAGCACATCGGTGTCCGGATTTTCAGCCTCAAAGGCTGCGACCATCAAATCACACCAGTCTTGTTCCGCGCTGCAGACAACGCTGATTTCGTCGGCAGATGCACCCGTTGCCCCTGCCATCATCAAGACAGCGGATGAGACCAAACCAAATTTTCTCATGTCTTCCTCCCAGAAGTGTTTCCTGCCGTCACGGATGTCTCTCCGATCGGCTTCGACAGCTTATGAGGCAATCGCAAAGATGCAGACGCTGCGTGCATTAACAATGCTACAGGCCCGCATGTTTCTGGTTAACAGAATTACAAACCGGGGCGGTTTTGTAATATTTGAAACGAATAAAGCTGAGACGGACGCACAGATTGCCCTTAGGATTGACATCAAACCGAAAGAAAGCAGGCGAATGGAGCGCGCAAAAATCGGGATTGTGGACGACGAAGCCGGGATGCGCGACGCGCTTGTGGCTTTGCTGAACGAAAACCATTTTGATCCGGTCCCTATGGAAAGCAGTGCGGAATTCGGGATGATCCGCGAATCCGCGAACCTTGACCTCGTCCTGATCGACCTGCAGCTCAAAGGCGAAAGCGGTCTCGCACTGGCGATGGATATTCGTCACAAGGGCGATCTGCCGATTGTGATGTTGACGGGGCGCGGCGACGAGACGGACAAGATCATCGGGCTGGAGATCGGCGCGGATGACTATTTGCTTAAACCCTTCAATCCGCGCGAATTGATTGCGCGTATTCGTGCGGTGCTGCGCAGGTACGGAAAAAGCGTCAGCGCCCCAATGGCGCCGGAGAGAGACGGCAAGAACATCGCCCTGGGGACGCTGGCGGTTGATCGGACCAACAAGATTGTTACCGCGCAGGATGGTGGCGAAATTCCTTTGACCAATGCCGAATACCGCTTGCTTGATTTCTTTCTTGACCGACCCAACAAGATCATAACGCGTGTTGATCTGCTTGCGGAAATTGGCAGCGATCTGAACCGCTATATGGACCGGACGATTGACGTATTGATCCTGCGGCTTCGTCGCAAGATCGAGGCGAACCCCTCAAAGCCGGTTCACCTTCAGACACGCCGGGGCCAAGGTTACATCTTTGTCACCGAGAACCCGGGACCAAACCCGTGAGGTTCTTCAACCTGCGGACCGTGCGTGGCAGGCTTTGGGCGGCGCTGACGCTTTTGTCCGTCGCGGTGCTGTCGGCAAGTTCGGTGACGTGGATTGCATTGCAACGTGTGGATGCGCGCTTGCAGGATTTGCACCAAGAAACGCTTAGCCAGGTGGCCCAGGCGATCGATCTGTCAAAGCGGTCTTCCGATCTTGCGACATCTGCCCCTTATCTGTTGAACCAGCGTTCGAACTTCCTGATCGAACAAGAGGGGGTGAAACTTCTGACCGTTTTGGAACGTGTCCGCACCGATTGGCCGGAAGCCGGTTTTGATAACGCCCAAGACCCGCAGCCACCGGTTTCGGATATTCTGGACAGTATGGCCGCCGGCGTTTCCGATCTTGTGGCCGCGTCGCGCAATCTTGATGCCTTGCAAGCCCGATTGCGCAACCACACGGCGGTTCTGGGCGTTCTGAGGAATACGGCAACGACGGCGACGGCGACACCGGGGGGCGGTGACGCGACACGCCTGATCTGGTGGTTGCTTCAAAGTATGAACGCAGATGCATTGAACGCAGCCTATGCCGGGAACCTGATCGGTGTTGGTGAAGAACAACGCCATTACCTGCGGCAACGTGAGACGCTTGATGGGGCGAGGCTAAATGCACAGCACAAAGCCTTTCTTGAGCAACTTGAAGGCGCGGTTTGGGGTGTTACAGGCGTTTTTGAGCTAAGGCGTCTGGAGCTTTCAAGCAATCTGCAAGCCCAAAACGCCCTGTTTCGCATTCGCCATGATGCGAACCGCATTAACGAACTTGCAGGCCAGTACGCAGACCAGGCAGAGGCGTTTCTGGCCGGTGAAAGGGCGGCCTCATCGCGTACAATCGGGGGGGCGCGTATGTCGGTTGCGGCGATTAGCGCAATCAGCCTTGCTTTGGCGATGACCGCGGCGATTTACGTATCGCAATATGTGACGTTCAACATCACGCGGGTATCTGCGGCGATGGTTCGGCTTGCAAACGGAGATCGCGCCAGCGCGCTGCCGCGCCGTCTTGGTGGCAAGGACGAGATCGGCGATCTCTTTCGGTCCTTTCGCAGTTTTCGCGCCAACGCCTTGCGATTGGACAGGTCTAACAAGCAACTCGATCAGCGGAACGCTCTTTTCGAAAAGGTCTTCACGAATATTTCGGAGGGCATCGCCATTGCGGATGCGGCAGGCCGGGTGACCGCCCGCAATCCTGCCTTTCTCAAAATCCTGCGGCTGTCGGATGATTTGCCAGAGGCGGCATCGCTGGCCGACTGGCTGCACCAGGGGCGTTTTGCCAAATCTGCACAAGACATTGATCTGAGACACGATCATCGCGGTCATTGTGAACTGGTGTCCTCAGACGGGCAGGTGTTGGACATACGTGCCAGCAAATTGCCCGACGATGGTCGCGTCTGGCTTTTGGCCGACGTCACAGAACGCCGCAAGATGTCGGACCGGCTGCAACAAATTGATCGCATCGAAACGCTTGGCAAAGTTGCGGGCGACACCGCCCATGATTTCGCCAACATCCTGTCAACCATTCGAACCCATGCGCATCTTCTTGAAACCCGCGGCCATACCGACGCAAGCGAAAGCCTTGACGCTATTGGAAATGCCGTTGATTTTGGCGCCTCGCTGACGGATCGCCTGTTGGCCTTTGCCCGCAAACAAAGCCTGACACCGGAGGTGGTAGATCTTAATGCCTTGATAGAGGGAATGGCCGATCTGGTGGAGATTGGCCTCAAGCCAAATGTGCAGTTGGATATAGCCCTTCTTGAAACGCCGCTTCAGGTGCGGGTTGATCCGGGCCAGTTGGAATCTGCATTGCTGAACCTGCTGTTAAACGCAAATAATGCCATCGCCGATGTCGGGCGTATCAAGGTCACGCTTGATCAGCACGGGGCCGACCAGGCCCGCATTTTGATCGAGGACGACGGGCATGGGATGCCGCTGGAGGTTCTTGACCGCGCGATTGAGCCGTTCTTCACAACACGGGAAGGCGAGGGCGGAACCGGGCTTGGCCTGTCCATCGTCTATGGGTTCATTCGGCAAACCGGCGGGCAGCTGAATATCGAAAGCCAAGCCGGGCGCGGGACGCAAATTGAGGTGCTGTTGCCGCTTGCGGTGGCGGGCGGGGGCGATCCGCACATATCTTTTGCAAATGCCTGCCTGCTTGTCGAAGACGACCCGAAAACCCGCGCTTCTGTCAGAAAGCTTCTTACAGACCGGGGATATGATGTGAAGACAAGTGCTACGGCGCCGGATGCGCTGAAATTGCTTCAGCAGAACCGATTTGACCTGCTGCTGAGCGACCTTGATCTGTGCGGGGGCATCGATGGTCTTGGTCTTGTCGAGGCAGCCCGGCAGGGGGCACCCAACCCCAAGACCATTATCATGTCGGGCAAATCATCGGCGAAAAAGGTGGTGCCTGATCATTCAGCCTTCATCGAAAAGCCGGTCACTTTGGACAAACTTGCCGGTATTCTTG
>JBATTI010000394.1:0-10831 GCA_049670445.1 Albidovulum sp.
CGAAAGGCGCGCCCATCACCGCCACGTCGGCGGTGATCTTGTCCCAGTCGGCCACATAGGGGCGTTTGCCCAAGGTTGCTATGCCGACGAAGGGAAGATCCAGCCGCCCGGTTTCGTAGCTATGTCCGCTCATTCATATGCCCCTCATGATTGGTGGGCGCAGGTTAGACATGTGGCGCGTAACTGGCAAATGCCGAAAGGGCGGCGGCAAAGAAATTTGCAGGGGCGCATAAAGCTGTGGCATAGCGTTGCGGCTTGCGGCAGGTTTTGCGGCGAGATGGCGCATGGGATGGCCTGCGCTCACATTGCATGGGGCCAATATGAACTTCGTCGCACCAACTGAAACCCCGAAAGGACTGGCGCGCCGGGTACCTCCGGCGATATTTCCCGCGATGCTGGGGCTTTTCGGGCTTGGGCTTGCTTGGCGGCGCGCCGCTGACAGCTTTGATTTGCCTGCCGGGCTGGCGGAGGCAGGTCTTGGGGCGATAACACTGCTTTTCCTTTTTGCACTGGGGGCTTATGCGCTGAAGCTCGCGCGGCGTCCGGCGGTTGTTCTGGAGGATCTGAAGGTCTTGCCCGGGCGGTTGGGCCTATCGGCAATGATCGCCACGATCTATCTTCTGGCCTCGACCTTGTCTTTGTACTTTCCCGATCCGGCACGCGGGCTTTTGCTGGCGACGACCGCCGTGCACGGGATGCTAATTTTGGCGATTGGCTGGGTGTTTTTGCGCGGCCCTGCCGAGCAGCGCCGCTATTCGCCCGCGGGGCACCTTTACTTTGTCTCGCCGATTGTCGGCGGATTCGTGGCCGCACAGGCCGGATTTGATTTTCTGGCCCTGGGGCTTTTGGGCGCAAGCCTGATGGTGGCGGCGCTGATCTGGGCCTGGGGGGTGGATCATCTTTGGCGCAACGGGATGGCCGCCCCTCTGCGCCCCTTGCTGGCGCTGCATGCCGCACCTGCCGCAGTTGGCGGTCTGGGGGCGCAATATCTGCAGATGAGCGGTCTGGCCGAGGTGGCCGCAATGATCGCAGCCTTCGTGGTTGCGCTATTGGTGATGCGCATGCGCTGGATCACCGCATCGGGCTTTTCGCCGCTTTGGGGGGCTTTCGCCTTTCCGCTGGCGGCCAGCGCCTCGCTTTGGATCAGCTTGGGCGGTGCTTGGCAGGTGCTTGGCGGGGTGGCGCTCTTGGCCGCAAGTTTCCTCACGGTAAGCGTCGCCTACCGGATCATGAAGCTTTGGCTTTCGGGCCAGCTTGCGGTGCGCACCAATGCGGCGGCGGCCTGAACAGGTTTAGATCAGGCTGACCCAGGCCCGCGCCATGGCAAGGCCAGCCGCATCAGCGCCCGGCCCGAATTCAGCGGCAAGGCGGGGGTGGTCATCTTGCCAGCCCGGATGCAGCAAGGCGATGCTGTCGGGGAAATTGCGGCTCCAATCCTCGACCACCTCGCGGCTCGCCTCGAAATGAAACTGCATGCCGTAGCTGGCGCGGCCAATGCGGAAACATTGATTGCCAACCTTTGCATTGCGCGCCAGCCGGACAGCGCCGTCGGGCAAGGTGAAACTGTCGCCATGCCATTGAAAGATCGGGAAATCCCCCTTGATCACCGACATGACCGGATCCTTCAGCCCGTCTTTGGTGACCCGCACCTTGTGCCAGCCAAACTCATCGTACTTGCCCAAAAGGTTCTGCGCGCCATGTGCCCGCGCAAGAAGCTGTGCGCCAAGACAAATCCCCAAAACCGCGCGATCAGCCTGACCCATGCGCCGCATCAACCGCACCAGATCGGGCAAATAGGGATGGCCTGCGTCATCCAGCGCATTTTGCTCGCCGCCCAGCACCACCAGCGCATCATGATACATGCCGTCAGGCAGGCTTTGGCCATCCCATGGGCGAAAAACCTCAATCTCGGCATCGGCTTCGCGCAAGGCGGTGCCAACTTGCCCCAGATGCGAAATCTCGGTGTTTTCAATAACGGCTATGCGCATGGCAATGTCTTGACCCTTGCAGTATCTCAAGATGAAAATGATCACGCATGCGGCTTGGAGGCAAGAGCCGGTGATTAATCTTGATTTGGTCTTGCCATTGGCGCTCATGCGTGAAAGAGCGAAGCGCCAATCGAAATCGCCCGCAGGAGGTATCCATGCAGATTCGTGAGGCTCTCACATTCGACGACGTTCTTTTGGTTCCTGCAGCCTCTAATGTGCTGCCGTCCGACGCCGATACGTCAACCTATGTCACCAAGTTGATCAAGATGAACATCCCGCTTTTGTCCTCGGCGATGGACACTGTCACCGAGGCGCGCATGGCGATCGCCATGGCGCAGACCGGCGGGATCGGGGTTATTCACCGTAATCTGAGCGTGCTGGAACAAGCGGCCGAAGTCAGCCGGGTCAAACGCTTTGAAAGCGGTGTGGTCGACAACCCGATCACCCTGCGCCCCGATCAGACCCTGGCCGATGCCAAGGCCTTGCAGGAACGCTATAGCGTCACGGGCTTTCCGGTGGTCGATGAAGCGGGCCGGGTTCTGGGGATTGTGACCAACCGCGATATGCGCTTTGCCTCGGACGACCGCACCCCGGTCAAGGTGATGATGTCGTCAGAAAATCTGGCGATCTTGGTGGAGCCTGCGGATCTTGAAACCGCCAAGGATCTGATGAAATCGCGGCGGATTGAGAAGTTGCTGGTCACTGACGGGCAGGGCAAGCTGACCGGGTTGCTGACACTCAAAGATACCGAAAAAGCTGTGCTGAACCCACATGCATGCAAGGATGATATGGGCCGGCTGCGGGTGGCTGCGGCAACCACGGTCGGCGATGCCGGGTATGAGCGGTCACAAGCATTGATTGATGCGGGTGCGGATATGGTGGTGGTCGACACGGCGCATGGCCATTCCGAGGGCGTGGCAATCGCGGTGGAGCGTATCAAGAAGCTGTCAAACCATGTGCAGGTGATTGCCGGCAATGTTGCCACCGCAGAGGCCACGCGGGCCTTGATTGATGCGGGCGCTGATGCGGTCAAGGTCGGGATCGGGCCGGGCTCTATCTGCACGACGCGGATTGTGGCGGGGGTAGGTGTGCCGCAGTTGACGGCGATACTGGATGCGGCGCGTGCGGCGGGTGACATTCCGGTTATCGCGGATGGTGGCATCAAGTTTTCGGGCGATTTTGCCAAGGCGATTGCGGCGGGTGCCTCTTGCGCCATGGTCGGGTCGGCGATTGCGGGCACCGACGAATCCCCCGGAGAAGTTATTCTTTATCAAGGACGTAGCTTCAAAAGTTATCGTGGAATGGGCAGCCTCGGGGCGATGGCGCGCGGATCGGCGGACCGGTATTTCCAAAAGGATGCGGCCTCTGACAAGCTGGTGCCGGAAGGTATTGAGGGGCAGGTGCCCTACAAGGGTTCCGCCCAGGCGGTGGTGCATCAACTGGTCGGCGGATTGCGCGCGGCGATGGGATATACCGGCAACCGCACGATTGCCGAAATGCGCCAGAATTGCAGTTTTGTGCGGATCACCGGGGCCGGTTTGAAGGAAAGTCATGTTCATGATGTTCAGATCACCCGGGAAAGCCCGAATTACCGCGCGAGCTGACGGAATTTTGGGCAGGTACATGCGCAGGATCGTGCGGGGGGGCGTGCGATGACGCCCGCTGCGCGCATGGCCGCCGCGATTGATATTCTCGACCGCATCCTGGCGGGCGCTGCGGGCGAACAGGCCCTGACCGCCTGGGCACGCGGCAGCCGTTTTGCGGGCTCTGGCGACCGCGCGGCGGTGCGCGACCATGTCTATGATGCATTGCGCTGCTTGCGCTCCTATACGGCGATGGCGGGGGCGGCGGTGCCCTCCGGGCGGTCGCTTATGATGGGCGCGTTGCGGGCCGGTGGCCATGATGTGGACGGCATGTTTACCGGCATGGGCTATGCGCCAGCAGCCTTGAGCGAGGCCGAAGTGGCGGCCTTGGCGGCGGCCCCGGATCTGGCCGGTTTGCCCGCCGCCGCCGCCGCCGATTGCCCCGATTGGCTGGTCGCGCCGCTGCAAGACAGTCTGGGTGCTGGTTGGGCCGATGTCATGGCCGCCCAGCGCGCACGCGCCCCGGTTTTCTTGCGCGTCAATACGGCGCGGATAGCCCGCGACGCGGCGATTGCCGCCCTCAACAGGGACGGGATCGAAGCAGAGGTTTGCGAGATCGCGCCAACGGCGTTGTTGGTTTCAGGAAACATAAATAAAATCAAAGTGTCAGAGGCCTACCTTAAGGGGTTTGTAGAGCTGCAGGATGCCAGCTCTCAGGCGGCGGTTGCGGCCTTGGCCTTGCAAGACGGTATGGCGGTTCTGGACTATTGCGCCGGGGGCGGCGGCAAGGCGCTGGCAATGGCGGCGCAGGTGAATTGCGCGGTGACAGCGCATGATGCGGCCCCCACGCGGATGCGCGATCTGCCGGCGCGCGCCGCGCGCGCGGGGGCCACGATCAAAGTGGTGGAAAATGCGGCGGCACTGGCTGCGGGTTATGATCTGGTGCTGGTCGATGCGCCATGTTCAGGTTCGGGGACGTGGCGGCGCACACCCGATGCAAAGTGGCGCCTGACACCCGAGAGGCTGGCAGAGTTGCAAGACCTGCAAGGGGTGATTCTTGCGCAAGCCGCGGGTCGGGTGCGTCCGGGCGGCAGGCTCGCCTATATGACCTGCTCGCTCTTGCGCGCCGAGAATGACGCCACGATTGGCACCTTTCTGGCCCATCACCCGCAGTTTGCGGCGCAAGAGATGCGGCATTTCAGTCCGCTGCAAGGCTCGGACGGTTTTTTTGCCGCGATGCTGTCGCGCGAGCGACCTTGAATCTCCACAATTACTGGTTGTTATTGCGGCAGTTAAGCTGGATTTAAGCATTTTCGGGCGGAATGCCCAAAGATCGAATCTTTTGGGAGGGCTGCGTGTGTCGCAATCCGTTTTGTCGCCGCAGCCACTGACCCGTGCCGCACATGAATTGGCACCGCGCGGGGCCTATCTTATGTTTGCAGCCATCGCGGCGGGGGCGATCGGGCTGGTCATGCCTTGGGAACTTGCGGCATTGGCGGCTTTTTCCGTCGCGGGCGCATTGGCGGCGCTGACGGTGATCATTCGCTGGCTGAACGCGCGTCAGGCGCGGGTTTCGGCGGGTGTTCACAAACATCTGGCGGCCTTTATCGCCAATGATGCGGCCCCAAGCTTTACCACCGATTATCTGGGCGAAGTCGGTTACCAGAACCGCGCCGCGATTGAACGCTTCGGTAATAAAGAGGGGCAGACCCTCAGCCGCGCCTTGTCAGAGGTTTTCGCCAACCCTGCGGCGGTGCTGCACCGGTTACAGACCCGTGCCGAGGCGGTGGATGCGGCGCGCGAAGATCTGGTCACCAGACGCGGCCATGTCCGGCTTGCGGTGCACCGGGTGGGGGAAGGCGGGTTCTTGTGGCGGCTTGAAGACATGGCCGAACGTGCAACCGGCGGGCGCGGTGCGGAAAGCATCAGCCTGCCGATGCTGACAGTGTCGAAAACCGGCACGATCCTTTTCATGAACGAATCCTTGCGCAAATTGGTCGGCCAGCGGGTCAAATCGCTTGACCGGATCTTTTCAGACCTGCCGGTCCGCCCCGGCGAAGAGCATGAGATAAACTGCGCCGAGGGCACATTCAGGGCGCTGGTTGCCGAATTGGAAGGCAATGGCGGGCGCCGCGAGATTTATTTGTTGCCCGCGCGCGGCAATGTCGCGGGCACGCATGACCCGACCGCCTTTGACCGCCTGCCGGTGGCCTTGCTGCGGCTAAGCACTTCGGGGCAATTGCGAGAGGCGAACCAGGCGGCTAGGGCAATGCTTGGCAATGTGGCGGCCGGTACGGCCCTGTCGGATATGCTGGAAGGTCTGGGGCGTTCGGTCAGCGACTGGCTTGCCGACGTGATGACCGGGAGGGCGGAAAACCGGCCAGAGGTCTTGCGGATCAAGGGGGCCGAGCAAGATACATATTTGCAGGTTCTTATTTCGCGGGTTATCGAGGATGGCCGCTCGGGTCTCATGGCGGTCTTGTCGGATGCCACACAGCTCAAGACCCTTGAGGCGCAGTTCGTGCAAAGCCAGAAAATGCAGGCAATTGGCCAGCTCGCGGGTGGCGTGGCGCATGATTTCAACAATCTTTTGACAGCCATTTCAGGGCATTGCGACCTGTTGCTGCTGCGTCATGACAAAACCGATCCGGATTTTGCCGACCTGACCCAGATCAATCAAAACGCCAACCGTGCCGCAAGCCTTGTGGGCCAGCTTTTGGCCTTTTCGCGCAAACAAACGCTTAAACCCAAGATCATCGACCTGCGCGATACCTTGGCCGATCTGACCCATCTTCTGAACCGTCTGGTCGGCGAAAAAGTGCAGCTTGATCTGATCCACGACCCTGCGCTGCGGTCGGTTCGGGCGGATAAGCGGCAGTTGGAACAGGTGATCATGAATCTGGTGGTCAATGCCCGTGATGCCATGCCGGAAGGTGGCCAGATTGCGATTGAAACCGAGAATGTGATCTTGAGCGAAGACATGCTGCGGGATCGTGCGACGGTACCGGCGGGCGAATATGTGATCGTGCGCGTCTCGGACAAGGGCACGGGGATTGCGCCTGACAAGATCACCAAGATATTTGAGCCCTTCTTTACCACCAAACGGCCGGGCGAAGGCACGGGCCTGGGCCTTTCCACGGCTTACGGCATCGTCAAGCAAACCGGCGGTTTCATCTTTTGCGACAGCGTGGTGGATGAGGGCACGACATTCACCTTGCTGCTTCCCGCGCATGATGCGGCCGATTTTGACATACCCGAGCAGCCAGAGGCCCCGATTATACGCCGCGCTACGCGAAATGGCGAAGGGGTTGTGTTGCTGGTGGAAGATGAGGCCCCGGTGCGCGCCTTTGCCAGCCGGGCGTTGAAGATGCGCGGATTTACCGTGCTGGAGGCTGAAAATGCCGAAGAGGCGCTGCGCATGCTTGAAGATCAGGAATTGGCCGTCGATGTTTTCGTAACCGACGTGATCATGCCGGGTCTGGACGGCCCGTCATGGGTGCGCGAGGCGCTGAAAACCCGCCCCAATACACGGGTGGTTTTCGTCTCGGGGTATTCCGAGGAAAGCCTGACGGAAGATCGCGAAAAGATCCCCAATTCAGTGTTCTTGCCCAAGCCGTTTTCGCTCAGCGAACTGACGGCAACGGTGCAAGATCAATTCCAGTAGCGCGCGGATCGGCCCCCGGTTTTTGGCGGGGGAGTGGCCCCGCGCGCGGCCTGGATCAGGGCCAATAGCGCACCGACTTTACCTTGAAGCATCAAGCATTACCTAACGCGCCCAAATCTTTTACTTCAGGCAGCGTCAGGTGATTGCTGGTTAAAGTTGAAGCGCTTCAGGGGCTCAGGCCAATGACGCATAAAGGGCCAGATCATCCGCCAATCGTTCGCGCAACTGCGCTTCGGTATGTGCGGACAGCTCTAACGAGGCTTTTGGCGAGACGTTCAGCCTTGGCAAGGTAATCTCGCAATCCAGACGATCTTCCAGAAAATGCACGAACTGATCAATCGCCTCATAGCGAAAGACCTGATCAACGGCGGTGCGGCCCTTTTCCAACCCCAAAAACTTGCCTTGTGAGCCGACGGCCAGGTTGCCGCCGTTTGTCCCGTCGATATAGCTTTGGGCGGCGGCGTCAAAGCTGAGCGCTTTGGTGGAACGCGCCGGATTGGGAATGTCGGGGCGCTGGCGATACCGGTACCAGCTGCCCAGCCAATCGATCGGTTCGCGCATCAGGGCCACAGTCGTGAACCGCGCCTTTCCATCGGCGTTCAGCAATGGCGCAAAATGCCGGTTATACTTTCGCGCCGACATATGTTTGAGCGATGGCGGCCGCTGGATGGCAACATGGGCCAATGATTCGAGCGCCGTCTCGATAGAGGTTGATCCGGTCTTGGGCGTGGCCAAAAAGACGAGACGTTCCTTCCAGAAGATCAACATGTTCGGTTTCACCAGTTGTTTTTGGGCCAAAGTCGGGGCTTCCTAGCCATAGCGCACGGCGCGAGGCAAGCTGTAAACGACTTGTTAACCTAAAGCGCGCAACGTGGTTTCAGAAAATTTACATTGAAATGTTCTCTTTTTGATCTCATAAGGGGTGTAAGAACAAGAAGCGAACACAGGCAAGGATTGCTGCCCCTCTCGGGGTGTGAAATAAGGAGCTGAAACCAATGGCAGTGGCGAATATCTTAGAAATGACCGACAAAAAAAGCACAGATAAGCAAAAGGCACTTGATAGCGCCTTGGCGCAGATCGAGCGGCAGTTTGGCAAAGGCTCTATCATGCGGCTCGGCACCGAGGGCGCTGTGATGGAGATCGAGGCGACCTCTACCGGGTCAATCGGCCTTGATATTGCTTTGGGAATCGGCGGATTGCCCAAGGGCCGGATCATCGAGATCTACGGGCCCGAAAGTTCTGGTAAAACCACGCTGACGCTGCATGCTGTGGCGGAAGAGCAAAAGAAGGGCGGCGTCTGCGCCTTTGTCGATGCAGAACACGCGCTTGACCCGCTTTACGCCAAGAAACTTGGCGTCAACCTTGATGAATTGCTGATTTCACAGCCCGACACCGGCGAACAGGCGCTTGAAATCGTTGATACGCTGGTGCGTTCGGGCGCGGTCAGCATGGTGGTGATCGATTCGGTGGCGGCATTGACGCCCAAGGCCGAGTTGGAAGGCGATATGGGCGATATGCAGATGGGCAGTCAGGCCCGTTTGATGAGCCAGGCGATGCGCAAACTGACAGCCTCTATCGGGCGGTCGAATTGCATGGTGGTGTTCATCAACCAGATCCGCATGAAGATCGGTGTGATGTTCGGCAGCCCCGAAACCACAACTGGCGGCAATGCGTTGAAATTCTATGCCTCGGTGCGCCTCGATATCCGCCGCATCGGCGCGATCAAGGACCGCGACGAGGTGGTTGGCAACACCACAAGGGTGAAGGTCGTCAAGAACAAGGTGGCGCCGCCGTTCAAACAGGTGGAATTCGACATCATGTATGGCGAAGGCATCTCTAAGGTTGGTGAATTGGTCGATCTTGGCGTCAAGGCCGGCATCGTCGAAAAATCCGGCGCCTGGTATTCATTTGGTGACGAACGCATCGGTCAGGGGCGCGAGAATGCCAAGCAGTTTTTGCGGGACAATCGTGATGTTGCCGCTTCGATAGAAGACAAGATCCGTGCTGGCCATGGACTTGATTTTGCTGCCTTGGCCGGTGAAGACGATGCCGAAGTGACCGAAAGCTAACTAGCAAAAGCTATTAAATTGCAAAACAGGCCGGGCAATGCCCGGCCTGTTTCATTCCATGCATGGCAAGCCGCGTGGCGGCTTGGCTATCCGCGTGCGTCTTTTACGATGTCGCGCATCGCCTTGAGCGGCACATAGCCCCGCAACATCTGGTTGCCCAGAACGAAGGTCGGCGTGCCGGAGATTTGCAATCTTTGTGCAAGGCTGTGGTTGTCTTCGATCACCTTGGTGACCTCGGGGGTATTCATCGCCGCCATGATCGGGGCCGCATCCAGCCCCAGAGTTTCGGCGAAAGCAGCCAATGTCGCATCGGTCATGTCACCGCGAAAGCTTTCATAAAAGCCCGCGTTGACCTTTTGATAGGCCTCTGGCCCGGCGACTTGCAGGGTGGCGATGGCAAAGCGAGAGGCGAGAACCGATTCTTCACCAAGGATCGGAAACTCTTTGACGATATAGCGAATTTCGCCGTCGGTTCCGACCAGTTCGGCCACGTCCTTATGGGCCTTGCGGCAGTAGCCGCAGCGATAGTCAATAAATTCGACAAGCGTCAGATCGCCGTTCAGATTTCCACCGACAAAGCTGATGCCGTCGTCGAAAATATCGGCGGTATTCGCGGCAATCATCGCGACGTCACCTTGTGCCTGCTGTTGGTCTTGCTGTTCTTGAAGGGCGTTAGAAACCTCGATCAGCACTTCGGGATTGGCCAAAAGATAGGCGCGAACCTCGGTCCCGAAGGCGGCGCGTTCGATATCGGTCATGGCGGCGGGGTCGAAGGCCAGCGCGGGGCTGGCGATAAGGGCCATGGTGGCCAGTCCGAGGGCAATACGCATAAAAAACCTTTCCAAAATCTGTCTGTCGCGGCGGGGCGGCCAGAACATTTGAGCCTTGTCGCGCGGTTCACTCCGCTTTGGCAAGCCAAAGCCTGGCCAATGGCCTTGCGGCGGGCTTTCGCTCTGCTTGCGTGCAGCATAAGAACAGAGCCATGGTTCTATCAAGGCATCGAATGAGTGATCCCCTATTTGTGATGAGGCGCGGGCTGGCTTTTTGCCGGGCCGGCGGATGGCATCTTGCGCACCAGTGCCGGGTGATGGCGGTTCTTGCGGTCTTTGGTCTGGCGGGGTCGGCTGTGGCAGCACAAGAGATGTCGGGGCTGGCAATTCTGGACGGTAAGGCAAGCGTTTTGCGCGATGACGCGGAAGGGTTGGCGATCGATCTGGTGATCAGCCAGCCGGCGCCCTATCGAATCAGTTTCCTGGAGGCGCCTTACCGATTGGTTGTGGATTTTCAGGAGGTGGAATTCGCGAAGGCAGACCCCGCATCTGTCAACCGGTCAAGCCGGGTCGTCACGATGTCATGGGGAAAGCTCCGGCCCGGCTGGTCACGCCTTGTCGCGGTGCTCGACGCGCCGATGCGGCTTGAAACTGCGCAAATGGAGGGGCGCGGGGCGGGGGGTGCCACCATAAAGCTACGCCTTTCGGACGCGACACGGGAAGAATTTGCCCAAGCGGTTGCGCAATCTGACGCAAA
>JBATTI010000395.1:0-4281 GCA_049670445.1 Albidovulum sp.
GCCGAGGTCCGGGTATAGTCGAGTTCACCTGCCGCAAAGGCCAGTTCGGCCGCGTTTTCATCGGCGATGGGCAAAAGCACGATCTCATCGAAATCGCCGGTCTCGCCGGTCCAGCCGGGGTCACGCACCAAGACAAGCTTGTTGCCCGGCTCGAATGTGCCAAGCATGTAGGGGCCTGCCGTGGCAACCGGCGTTGCTTCGAAATAACCGCCGGCTTCTGCCGCCGCAGCTTTGGAGATAATCGCAGCACTGGTATAGACGAGGGTCGCAGACCAGAAGGTTGACGACGGTTCTTTAAGGTGGATGATTCCGGTGTATTTCCCGGTCACCTCTACATCCGCAAGCAGCTCAAATTCGGTGATTGCGCCCGATTCCAGATCCGGATCAAGGTGCCGTTCATAGGAATATTCCACGTCTTCTGCCGTCAGTTCGCCGTAACCGCCCGACCACATGATGCCGGGCTTCAATTCAAAGGCGATGTGCTGCGGGTCGGAGAAATCCACCGACTTTGCCGCGTCCAGCTCCACCTTCCATTCGTCACCCGGCGCATATTTGGCCAGCCGGGGATAAAGGTTGTCGATCAGAAACTGATCAACGGTTGATCCCCAATAGGCCGGATCAAGATAGCCCGGATCCGATGGCACGGCGATGCGCAATGTATCGGCGGAAGTGGCCGGCGCGCTGACGATAGAGGCAAAGGCGGCCAAAGCGGCAGCGCGCGACAGCCGCCCTGACCATGCCGAAGGGAATAGTGACCTTTGGTGAAACATGACATTCTCCCGGTTGCTTTGTTTTATTACCTTTCACGCTAGCGCCACGGTCGGTGTTTGAACATTGCGTTTCAGCGCCGGAATATATACCGGTTGACACGAAAGAGGATAAAACAGCATAAGGCGGAATGCGCCCTGATCACGTTCAGAACAATCTGCGGCTACTTTGCAGCTACGGCCGCTCGACCTCGGACATCTGTCGCCGGGCCGGGTTCAACCGCCAGCAATTCAACAAATACCTGAACGGCCATGCGCAACCCTCGCTCGCGACGCTTCGAAAGATCTGCGATTTCTTCGGCGTCGACGACCACGAGATGCTGCTGCCCCATGACGCCTTCAAGGCGATCATCCGGCTGCGCCCGCCCAATCTTGGCGCGGCGCCCACGCGGTTTCAGGCGGCATTGGACAATCTGATCCAGCGCCCCGAGACCAATGAAGAAGTGCTTGAACGCCACGCGGGCTATTATCACACCTATTCCGCGCCAGACCCCGAACGCAACATCCTGATCCGGGCAGCCATTCGCATCTTTCGCGAAAACGATGCGTGGCTGTCCAAGACCATAGACCGCAAACTGGACGGGACCTATCTGGTGCCGGCCTGCGTCAAATATACCGGCGTCGTGATGGAAGCCTTCCAGCGGATCACCGTGCTGGAGCGCGAAACCGGACGCGGGCGCAGTATCTGGGCGACGATGCTTTATTGTTCGGAACATGCGCATCCGACCTATCTGTCGGGGCTGTCGATGAGTGTGGCAACCGAAGGGAGCCACGAAATCAGCTGTGTCAGAACCGTCTGGCACTATCTTGGCAAGGACCCCGACTTGCGAATGGTGCTGTCCAAATGCGGGATTGTCGACAGGTCGGCCGAGAATGTATCGGTAATCGTGCTGGAAGGCACCGATAATTCCCGCAGAGACAGCGAGCCAATCCTGGTTCCCCGAATCTGAGGCCGGGAAAGGCGTTTGGGGTGAGATGCGTTCGGGCCCCGCGGGCGCAGGCAGCATATATATCGGATTAACCGGTTGCGCCTATAGCCGCCTTCCGAATTGCGGCATGCCTCGACGATCTTGGAGGCGGTCGCCACAAGATATCCACGTCCCCCAACCCATATGCCAACTTTCTGGTTGGTCTTCTGATTGCCCTGTTGGCAAAACTGCTTTCCCGCCGCCCTATACGCCGCCTATGAGCCGCGCCCGTAGCCCCGTGTCAGATCGCGCAACCGGGAAAGCACCTGCTCTTGCTCTGCGGAAATCCGCCACGGCGCGCCTTGCGACAGGCCTCCGGTGGTGGCGACCAGCGGCATGTCCGGCTCATGATGTTCCGCGACAATCGCCATGGCCCAGCGTCCGAAAAGCCGCGTTGCCGTCGGCTGCGATTGGTCCAGCGTCACATGATCATGCCGGCTATCCGCTTTGATCTTGTCAAACAGCCTGGTGACCGCGGCCTCTGGCCCTTCAAGCACCTGCGCGAAGTAATCGTCATAAAGAACCAAAGCGCCGGTGACATTCAACGCCGCATTATTGGCCCGCGCCACAAGCAAGAGCTCTGCAAGCCCGTCTTGTTGTGCTGCAAGCCCCGCGCCTGGCAACAAGCTGTGACTTCGGTAAATCAGCCTGATCAGCGCATCCGGTGACGGGGCTGGTTCCGTCGCGTTTTGCTGGTTTGCGCGCGACATTGTCTTGTCTTTCATACTTCGCTCCTTGTCGTTTGTTTGCGCGTGGCATGCCAGATAGGCTTACGGCACGATCACCCCGCGTCCGGCAAAGCGGCGGTTCTTGAAGTCGTCGAGGGCCAGATTGATGTCGTCAAGGGAGTATTGGGTATAGTGCATCTTGACCTTGCCATCGGCGTTCAGCTCCATCAGCTCGACCAGTTCGGTGTAGTTGCCGACAAGGCTGCCGCCGATGTTGATTTCATGCACAACAAGGTGGACGGTCGGCACTTCGATCTTGCCGCCATAGCCGATCATGATCAGCTGGCCGCCTTGCCGCACCATTTTCCAGGCGTCATTTTCAATGCCCAATTCGCCGACGAAATCCATCACCACCTGTGCGCCGCCGCCGGTGATTTCCTTGATCTCTTCGATGATATTGGGGCCGCCATCCAGCACGAAATCTGCGCCCAGCTCTTTGCACAATTTGCGCGCGGCGGGTTCGCGGTCTACCGCGATGATCCGGCAGCCCGAGATCTCATGCAAGCATTGCAGCGCGATATGGCCCAGCCCGCCGACCCCCAAGATCACGCAATAGGCACCCGGCCGCAGCATTTTTGCGGCCTTTTTGGCAGCCCGGTAGGCGGTGATCCCGGCATCGGCCATGGGCGCCACATCGAGCGGCGTCACATTGGGGTTGAGCTTGATCAGCGAGCGTTCCGAGGTCACGAAATACTCGGCGAAGCCGCCATCAAGCCCCAAGCCCGGAAACTGGCTGTGTTCGCAGTGCATATCCTCGCCGTAGCGGCAGCTAAGACAGATGCCGCAGGTCCGGTGCGGGTGGCAGATGACCGCGTCGCCGGGTTTGACAGAGGTAACCCCGGATCCGACATCCTCGACCCAGCCGGCATTTTCATGGCCCATGACATAGGGCAGCAGGCTGCCACTGGTATCCATGATGTCCTTCCACACGCCTTCGATGATGTGCAGATCGGTGCGGCACAACCCCGCCGCGCCGACTTTGACGATTACATCGCTTGGCCCCATGATATTGGGCGCTTTCACATTCTCGATCTTCAGTTGAACGTTCATGGCGGGATCGTATTCGTAAAGTCGTGCGGCTTTCATGGGGTGCGCCTTTCCTTTGGGTGTTTGTCGGTTGGACTATTTGCGGCCAAGGTTTTCCGCCCCGCCGCCCAGGGCGCGCGCAGCGGTTGGGTCTTCGTCTTCGGCAAGGTCGGCAATCAGCGATTCAGTGGTCAAGATCAGGGCCGCGACCGAGCCTGCGTTTTCAAGGGCCGAGGAGGTCACCCGAACCGGATCGATCACGCCGGCCTTCATCAGATCCTCATAATTCCCGGTTGCAGCGTTGAACCCCTGCGCGCCGCTTAAGGCGCAAACCTTGCCAACAACCTCATTCGGTTCGGCACCGGCGTTGAAGGCGATCCGGGCCAGCGGCAAGGTCAGCACCGATTGCACCAGCTCTACCCCCTTGCGCCGATCGCCCGTTACGGTCTTGGCCAAAGCTTCCAACGACGGTGCGACCCGCGTCAGCGCGACACCGCCACCCACCAGAACGCCTTCTTCCGCGGCGGCCCGCACCGCATTGAGGCTGTCTTCGATCAGCTGGATCGTGCGCTTTTGTTCAACCGGCGTTACCCCACCGGCAAGGATCGTCGCGGTGCCGCCGCACAGTTTGGCCAGCCGTTCCTGCAGCTTGTCCTTGTCGATATTCGGGGGGGCCACATCGTAAAGCCGCTGCACCTGGGCGCGGCGCGCGGCGATGGCTTGTGCATCGCCATTGCCGCGCACGATGATCGTGTCGGAATTGGTGGCTTCGACCCGTTCGGCGCTGCCCAT
>JBATTI010000396.1:0-2044 GCA_049670445.1 Albidovulum sp.
TCATTGGGCAGTGCTCGCCAATGGTGCGGGTTGGGCGCTGTCAGGTTCTACGGGGCACCGGATGCAGGCTGGGCGGCCAAGGGGGCTTGCGGCCAAGGGGGCTTGGCTTTAGCACCGCTTTCATGACGAACACGCTTCCATCTGTACGCGGGGTCCTGACCCCGGATCGCGTTTTGGCCGACCTCACCTGGCTGCGGGTGGGCGGGCCTGCCGATTGGCTGTTTCAGCCCGAGGATGAGGCGGATCTTGCGGCGTTTCTGGGCGCGCTTGACCCCGATGTGGCGGTTTTTCCGATGGGTGTCGGCTCTAACCTCAGTGTCCGCGATGGGGGGGTGCGGGCGGTGGTGATCCGGCTGGGGCGCGGGTTTAACGCCATCACCGTCAATGGTAACCAGGTGACAGCAGGGGCGGCGGCACTGGATGCACATGTGGCCAAAAAGGCCGCCGAGGCGGGGGTGGACCTTACCTTCTTGCGCACCATTCCCGGCGCGATTGGCGGCGCGGTCAGAATGAACGCGGGCTGTTATGGCAGCTATGTCGCCGATCATCTGATTGCGGCGCGGGTGATCAACCGGGCGGGGCAGGTGGTGCAGCTGTCGAAAGATCAGCTGGGCTTTGCCTATCGGCAGTCGGTTTTGCCCGAAGGCGCGGTGATCATCGAGGCAACGTTTGAGGGCGCAGCGGCCGACCCCGCAAAGCTGGCCGCGCGGATGGAGGAACAAGTGGCCAAACGCGATGCGAGCCAGCCGGTCAGGGACCGATCAGCCGGATCGACCTTTCGCAACCCGGCGGGGTTTTCCTCTACCGGGCGGGCCGATGACAGCCATGATCTGAAGGCCTGGAAGCTGATTGCCGATGCGGGGATGCGCGGCGCAAGGCGCGGCGGCGCACAGATGAGCGAGATGCATGCGAATTTCATGCTGAACACCGGGGGGGCAAAAGCCGCCGATCTGGAAGATTTGGGTGAAGAAGTGCGAAAAAAGGTTTTCCAAAACAGCGGAATAACGTTAGAGTGGGAAATCATGAGGGTCGGAGAAACGGCCCCAAACGAGCAAGACGACTAATAAGAACAAAATTGACGGTGCAAGGCTGAAGGGTCTTGAAAATAACAGGGGCGAAAAGCCCCGGAAATGGCGATTGTGGCGGGCAAGTCGAGCAGGACAGCCCCCAAAGTGGCAATGCTGATGGGAGGGCTTTCCGCTGAGCGGGAAGTCTCGCTGGTTAGTGGGCGCGAATGCGCGATTGCCCTGCGGGAGGCGGGATTTGAGGTGGTTGAGGTCGATGCCGGCCGCGACCTTGCCGCGCGTCTTGCCGGGCTGGCACCGGACGTCTGTTTCAATGCGCTTCATGGCCGTTGGGGCGAGGATGGCGCGGTGCAGGGCCTGCTTGAATGGCTGGGCATTCCCTATACCCATTCGGGTGTTCTGGCCTCGGCGCTGGCGATGGACAAAAGTCGTGCCAAGGACGTGTTTCGTGCCGCAGGTCTGCCGGTGATGGAAAGCCAGCTGTTTCCGAAGGCCGAGGTTGAGGCGCGCCACGTGATGGCGCTGCCCTATGTGGTCAAGCCCAACAATGAAGGATCTTCGGTCGGGGTTTATATCTTGCCCGAAGGCGCCAATGCGCCGCCAAAGCTTGGCGCCGAGATGCCTGATGTGGTGATGGTTGAAGCCTATGTGCCGGGGCGTGAGCTGACGGTATCGGTGATGGCCGGGCGGGCGACTTGCGTGACCGAGATCTGCGCGGAGGGCTGGTATGATTACCTTGCCAAATACACGCCCGGCGGGTCGCGCCACATATGCCCTGCCGATCTGCCCGAAGATATCGCGCGTGCCTGCCGCGACATCGCCTTGCGCGCCCATGAGGTGCTTGGCTGCAAAGGGCTCAGCCGCGCTGATTTTCGCTGGGATGACGCCCGTGGGCTGGCGGGGCTTTACCTCTTGGAGGTCAATACCCAACCGGGCATGACCCCCACATCCTTGTCGCCCGAACAAGCGGCGGCCGAAGGGATGAGCTTTGCCGATCTGTGCAAATGGCTGGTGGAGGA
>JBATTI010000397.1:0-3342 GCA_049670445.1 Albidovulum sp.
ATCGGGGGCATGGGCATCGCAGGCCGCAGCCATGACGGCGTGAAAATGGCTGGTGTCATCGGGATATTCGATGCAAGGGTTCAGATCGGCGCCGCCGCCAAACCACCAGGCATGCGGTGTCCAAAACCTGCGCGTGTTCATATGCACAGCCGGGCAATGGGGGTTTTGCATATGGGCAACAAGGCTGATGCCGCTTGCCCAAAAGCGCGGATCCTCGGCCATTTTGGGCACGCCGCGCGCGGCCATGGCCTTTTGCGCCCGATCCCCCAAAGTACCGTAGACGGTAGAGATATTGACACCGACCTTTTCAAACACCCGGCCACCGCGCAGCACGCTCATCAACCCGCCGCCGGCATCGGTGCCGCCTTCGCCTGCGCGCCGCGTTGGTGTCACCTCAAAGCGTCCGGCGGGGCGCGCGCGCGCGTCTTCACCAGCCGGCCCATCTTCCAGCGCCTCAAACCCCGCAACGATCTGATCACGCAATGTGCGAAACCACGCTGCCGCCTCGGCCTTGCAACTGTCGAAATTCAAGCTCATCTTAATCCCCAACCGGTATCACGGGCCTGCTAACATCTTTTCGCGCGGCGTTACATAGCTGGCAGGATGGCTGGCAGGATGGCTGGTTGCCGGAAGATGTGCTGATATGTGTTGCCAATGCCCCTTTCGGGGCCCGACCCCAAGCGAGCTTGCAAATGAACCGCACCCTTTTGTCGATTGCAGCGTTATTGATCCTGGCCTCTTGCGGGACCCCGCAAGAACAATGCATCCGCAATGCCACCTCAAAGACCCGCACGCTTGACCAGCTGATAGCCAAAAGTCAGGCCAATCTTTCGCGCGGCTACAGATATGAAACCCAGAACCGCCAGCGCTTCGAATGGATCGTTTGCGATTCTTACCGGCATGGGAAGGGCCCGCGCATGTGCTTTGAACCGGTTGCCGACAGCGTTGAGGTGCCGGTGGCCATCGACCCTGCCGCAGAACAACGCACATTGGCCAATCTGGTCGAGCGGCGCGCAACCGGGCTACAACGTGCCAAGGCGGCGGTGGCCGCCTGTCAGGCGACATATCCGGAATGACCCGGCTTCAGCGGCTTTTGCCGGGCCGCGCCCTGATCGGGCGTGCGGCTGACAAGATCTTGAACCCGCCGGCCAGCGCAAGCTCGGTCACGATCATGAACTGGGCGCGCAATGTCTCTTCATAGGGCAAGTTGCGGTTGGCCACCAAGAACAGCCGCCCGCCCGGTTGCAACATTGCCGCCGCCGAACGGATAAAGGCCGCCCCCAACGCCGGATCGGCCGCCCGGCCCTGATGGAAGGGAGGGTTCATCACCACGAAATCCATCGCCTTGCCGGGGTGAAATTTCGTGGCATCGGCCCAGTGAAAAACCGCACGCGCATCGGCAAGGTTAAGCCGGGCGCAATCCAAGGCATCCGCCTCGGCCTCGACCAGATGCAGCTCTGTCACTTTCGGGCGGGTCAGAACCGCGGCCGCCAGCCAGCCCCAGCCTGCGCCCAGATCAGCGCCCTTGCCGGCCAGATCGGCGGGCAGATATTCGGCCAAAAGCGCCGATCCCGGATCAACCACATCGGCCGAAAAGACGCCGGGGCGGGTGATGAACCCTTCGGCGGGTGACTGGTTTGCCGCCGCCCAATCGTCAAAATCCGAGGGCGCAGTCACCCTGAAGGCAAAGGCGCGGCCATGCGCCTTGGTGAAATTCTGCAAAACCTCGACCCTGCCGCGCAGGTCTTTGTAAAGCGCGTCGATCCCGTCGGTCTTTTGCCCGTCAACCCAGATCGTACCGCCCGCCCCCACCGCTTGCGCTGCCATATGCACCAAGGACCGCGCCAAGGCCTTGGCGCGCGGCATGAACACGATTGCGACGGAAAAGTCACCCTCGGGCCTTACGCCCAGATCAAAGCCGCGGGCCGCGAAACCCGCGTGATCAGGGAAAAACCCGGTGACAATGGCCGTCTGTTCCTTGGAAAAATCGCGCAGATCCGCCGCCGCGCCGGGGCGCAAAAGCACAATGCGCGCGTCGGCAGCCAAGCCACCTGATGCCTCTATGGCCAGCGAAAGTCGTGATTGATTCATATGCTCCGGCCCTTAAGGGGGGCCTAATCCTTTTCCATCGTGCATTGCAGCGGATGCTGATGACGGCGGGCAAAATCCATCACCTGCGCCACTTTCGTCTCTGCCACTTCAAAGGAATAGACGCCAACCACCGCCAGCCCCTTTTTGTGGACGGTCAGCATGATTTCAAACGCCTGCGCATGATTAAGCCCGAAAAAGCGTTCCAATATATGAACCACGAATTCCATCGGCGTGTAATCATCGTTGAGGATCATCACCTTATACATCGGCGGGCGCTGGGTCTTGGGTTTGGTCTTGGTGACAACCGACGTGTCGCCATCACTTCCGTCCTTATGGTCGGACTGGGTGAAATCTGGCTTGGTCACGGCGATAAGGCTCCATCAAGGGAATCGGTTGGGTTTCGGGTTCCAATATAGTCCGTCATACGGATGAGAAAAGAGTTGCGATGGCAAGGCTCTGCCGACAGTTTCATGCATAAGGCAAGGGTAAGCGGCACAAAATGGACAGTTTGACCACCATTGGCTTTGATGCGGATGATACGCTTTGGCACAATGAGAAGGTTTTTCGCCTGACACAGGGCCGTTTTGCGGATCTTCTGGCCGGGTTTGCCGATCAAGATCACCTGCATGACCGGCTGCTTGCCGCTGAACGCCGCAACCTTGGGCATTACGGCTTTGGCGTCAAAGGCTTTGTGCTGTCGATGATCGAGACGGCAATCGAGGTGACCGATGGCAAGGTTTCGGCCAATGTCATCGCCCAGCTGATCAGCGCCGGGCAAGACATGCTTGCGCATCCGATCGAACTTTTGCCCGGTGCCCGCGACACGGTTGCGGCCCTTGCAAGCGATTTCAGATTGGTTCTTGTGACCAAGGGCGATCTTCTGGACCAGGAACGCAAACTGGCGCAATCGGGCCTTGGCGATCTGTTCCACGCGGTTGAAATCGTGTCGGACAAGACCGCCGCCAGCTATGCGCAGATCTTCGCGCGCCACGGCAGCGGCGCCAAAGGCGGCCTCATGGTGGGCAATTCGCTGCGATCCGACGTGCTGCCGATGCTGGCGGCGGGCGGTTTTGGGGTGCATGTCCCGCATGAGCTGACATGGGCACTGGAAGAGGCGGCCCCCCCCGCGCAGACCCCCAGATTTCACACGATCCGTGAAATTTCCGCGCTGCCGGGGCTGATTTGTCAAATCAACCGCTAAAGCGTTTCGCGTTTAACTTGAAACATCACTCATCACCTAACGCGTTGAAA
>JBATTI010000398.1:0-4061 GCA_049670445.1 Albidovulum sp.
CGCGAATGTCGTGACCGGGCGCCAGTATTCTTCGCTTGGATAAAAGCCGAAGAAGAACTGGTGCCAGCGTTCGCGGATCATCGCCCAACAAGCGCCAGACTGGCCCTCGCCCCATTTCGCGGCAATCACTTCGCGGCATTCACCAAGCGAATTGGCATCCCAGACCGAATGCAGCCACCACGGCAGCGACCCTTGGATCAGGTAGTAAAGCGCCACAATCGCCAGAACCGTCAGGATCGCGTTGAGCCAGCTGGAAAACAGATTTTCGCGCATCCATTTGACAGCACCCTGTTCGGTAATCGGCGGCGCTTTTTGCGGCAGCATCTTGTCGCGGACAAAAGACATGCTCATCTCAACGCTCCTTCAATCTGACGGCGTTGTTATAGGCGTTCATGATCGCGGAGATGATCAAGCTGATAAGCAGATAGATCCCCATCATCAAAAGCATACATTCCAACTCGCGCCCCGTCTGGTTCAGGGTGATGCCACCAAGCGTGCCGCGCAGGTCAAGATAGCTGACCGCAATGCCAAGCGAGGTGTTTTTGGTGATGTTCAGATATTGGCTGATCATCGGCGGAATGATGACCCGCAGCGCCTGCGGCAAGACAACCAGACTCATGGTCCGGTTGGGGCGCAGGCCAAGGGCAAAGGCCGCCTCGGACTGCCCATGCGAAATCGCCAAGATACCGGCACGCACCGCCTCGGCGATATAGGTGGCGGTATAAAGAACCAAGGCAATCAACAGCGCGGTGAAAGCATTGGTGATGCTCAGCCCGCCCTGAAAGTTGAAGCGCCCCAGAACCGGATATTCCAGATGAAATCCAAGCACCCAAAGCAGCAATATCGGCAACCCCAGGATCACGATCAGGCTTTTCCACCAGGTCGCCGGCCGCAAACCGGTGGCTTCTTGCACGCTTTTGGCGTGACGCAAGATCGCCCGGTTCGCCATGATGCCGCCGATCACGACCGCAATAAGCGCCAGATAGTTCAGGCTGACCGGAATTGTCAGAATATTGATTTCGCCCAACCCGCAGCGGCCCGCAAAAAACCGGTCACAGGCAAAAAGCGGCAACGGCATGTTGACGCCATTGTTGGTGAAGGCGACGGAATTGTTCAAAATCATGCTGGCCGCCGGCTCGGTACCTTCGGCGATCATTTGATCTGTCACCTTGAAAGCACCGGTGGGCGGCATGATCTCAGAGAAGACCACATAGGCCAGAAGGATCCACAACAGCAGGGGCACGTTGCGAAACACTTCGACATAGACGGTCATCAGCTTATCGACGAGCCAGTTTTTTGAAAGCCGCAAGACCCCGACAATCACCCCAAGGATGGTGGCGAAAAAGCACGCAGGGCCGGCAACCACCAATGTATTGAGAAACCCGACAATCGCGGCGCGTCCGTGCGAGCTGTCATTGGTATAGGGCACCAGGTGCTGGCCAATATCGTAACCGGCGCGCGACGTCAAAAACCCGAAGTTAATATCCTTGCCCTTTTCGGCAAGGTTAACCGTCAGATTGTTGATCAGCCAAGAAACCCCCAAAACCACCAGAATAAGTGCTATGACCTGAATGGTGACGGAACGATACCGCGTATCGTAAATAAGCATGCTCAGCCGAAAGGTTCCCTTCGGCGCATCTAACGCTGTTGCCATTGCTTCCCCCTGGCCTCTGTCCGATCCCGAATATTATCGGTTATGTCGAGGTCTTGCGCCTCTGGCGGACAGATCGTCTTGAATTCAGTAAAAGGGCGCACCCGCAAGTGCGCCCTTTTTCTTCAGATCAACGGAACGGCGGCGAATAAAGCAAGCCGCCTTTGGTCCACTGTTCATTCAGGCCACGGGCCAGGCCGATCGGGGTGGATTCGCCGATATTCGCGGCAAAAATCTCGCCATAGTTGCCCGAAACAGCGATGGCGCGCTTGGCCCATTCTGCATCAAGCCCCATCATGGCGCCCATATTATCTTCAATCCCCAAAAGGCGCTTAACTTCCGGATCCTGCGTAGATCCAGCCACCTCTTCAAGGTTCGCTTTGGTGATGCCTTTTTCTTCGGCGGTTACCAATGCGTAGAAGGTCCAGCGCACGATATCACCCCAGTTGCTGTCGCCATGGCGAACGACCGGGCCAAGTGGCTCTTTCGAGATGATTTCAGGCAAGATCACATGGGCTTCAGCGTCCGGCATCGTGGCGCGAACGGCCGCAAGGCCCGACGCATCCGTGGTATAGGCCTGACACACATTGGCAAGGTACTGGCGCTGACCTTCAGCGTCATCCGCAACCGCGATCGGCGTATAGTCGATGCCGTTGGCCTTGGTATAATCCGCCAGGTTCAGCTCTGTCGTGGTGCCGGTCTGGATACAGATCGACGCGCCGCCCAGTTCCTTTGCCGAGGACACGCCCAGATCCTTGCGGACCATGAAACCTTGGCCATCGTAGTAGTTGACCCCGACAAAATCGAGCTTGAGATCGGTATCGCGCGAAAGCGTCCAGGTGGAGTTGCGGACCAGAAGGTCAACTTCGCCCGATGACAGCGCGGTAAAGCGTGTCTCACCTGTGGTCGGCTTGTATTTGATCTTGGTGGAATCGCCAAGAACGGCCGCAGCAACCGCTTTGCACAAAGCCACGTCAAAGCCCTGATAATCGCCGTTTTCATCTGGAGCGCCAAAACCGGTCAGGCCGGTGTTCACGCCACAAATCAGTTCGCCGCGCGCCTTGACGTCTTCAAGGGTTCCCGCCGAGGCAAATCCAGCCACAAGGGCCGTAGCTGCCACGGTTCCGAGAAATACGGAGTTTTTCATCTTTACCTCTTCCTGAGTTGCCACCCATGATGGGCGGTCTGATAGGCCGGGTTTTCCCGGCACCGTTTCTCAAGGACTGCGCACATTGTTTTGCAAGCACCCCAAGTTTGCGCATTTTGGCACAAGCGATGCATCCGTCAAGGATCCATTATGCTTTCCTAGCGTCAACTTACTTTTTGACGCCATAAAGAAGCAATCAATCCGGCAAGCTGGCCAAAACGTAAGATTATGTCAGCGGCACTTGCGCAAGTTCCCAAAAATTATGTGCCGAAAGAAAGTCCAGACGCTTCATTTCCGTTATGACAGAGGCTTCGTCATCGACGCCCCAAAGCCGCGATTGCCATTCCTCGTCGAATCGCGACACCTGCCACAGCATTTCGGGGTCAAAATCCGGCTCGGTCGCGGCCAGCCCCAAAACCAAAGAGCCGCTGATGCTGACCAGATCATGAAGCGCTGTCAGCTCAAAAGCCGTGCAGGCATGAACCCGCGCCGCAAGGTTGCGCAGGCAAGGTTCGGGCTGGGCAATCGGCACGATGCCAGTGGTCACAACCAGCCGCGCATCGAATCTATGCGCCGCCCAATCAAGCCAGGGATCCCAGGCCGCGGCCTGCCCGGCGACCAGTTCGGTCGGGGCATCCGCGCGGTAACACAAGAGATCCGACGCCCCATAGGCGGCGATCATGTCGGCCACTTCGCGAAATTGCGGTGCGACCTTATCAATCGCTGAATTGACGGCGCGCGTCACCGGCATCAAACCCGGATCGACGGTCTTGTCGACCGCCCGCCATTCGGCCGCAACCGCATCCGCCAAAGCTTCGCTCGGCACCGAAAGCCGCTGCTTGCCCGGCGTATGCAAGGGGCGATCATCCAAGATCACCTCAAACCCCGCAGCGCCTTGCGTGACCTTCACGCTTTTCCAAAACCGCTTTACCTTCCAGCTGCTCATGCCGCGCCCCAGATTGAATTCAGCGCCGGGATCAGTGCGGGGTAATCCGCGATGATCTGCCCCGCCCCCGCGTCAAGCAGCGCATCGGTCGGATGATAACCCCAGCCAACCCCGATGGTGCGCACACCCGCCGCCTTGCCCATCTCGATATCGAATGTCGTATCGCCGATCATCACGGCATCGCTTGCCTCAATGCCGGTATCGGCCAAGGCGCGCCATATCATCGAAGGATGCGGTTTTGACGGATGGTCATCCGCGACCTGCGCGGTTGCGAAATAATCGCCAAGCCCTTGTGACGCCAAGACATGGTCAAGCCC
>JBATTI010000399.1:0-4105 GCA_049670445.1 Albidovulum sp.
GGTCAACCTCGCCGAAGAAGGCATGACCATGCTGTGCGTCACCCACGAGATGGGCTTTGCGCGGCAAGTCGCCAACCGGGTGATCTTCATGGATCAGGGCCAGATCGTTGAACAAAATGAACCGAACGAATT
The DNA here is from genome assembly GCA_049670445.1 of Albidovulum sp. Taxonomy (GTDB): domain Bacteria; phylum Pseudomonadota; class Alphaproteobacteria; order Rhodobacterales; family Rhodobacteraceae; genus TMP-24. The sequence continues at coordinate 133 of JBATTI010000399.1, forward strand.
CTTCAGCAACCCGCAATCGGACCGGACCAAATTGTTCTTGAGCCAGATCCTCGGGCATTAAGCGCGGCGTCATGAAAAGAAAGCCCCGGTTTTTCCGGGGCTTTTTTCATGTGCGCTCGGGTGATGTTCTGGTCCTTAGTCTCGGCCCGATGGTACGAAGAAATCCAGGACTGAACCGGTTCCGGGTTTGGCGTCGCCCCAGCTGTCATCTTCAAAATCCAAAACAAGGGTCGCAGCTGTCGGATAGCGGGTGAAATCGGGGTCTTTGGGGGGCTGGGCGGGCAGCATGGCGGCCAGTTCCGCAATGCCGGGGTTGTGACCCAGCATCATCACCGTATCGCCACTGACGCGGCGCAAGGCGTTCAGCATCACATCCGGCGAGGCGTGGTAAAGTGCGTCCAGGATCACGACCTCGGGGGTCACTTCCAGCGGCGCCAAGGCGAGTGTCGTCCATGTCTCGCGGGTGCGCAGCGCTGACGAGCATAATACCGTCACCGGTTCATACCCGCGTGAGCCTAGCCATTCGCCCAACTCAAGCGCGGCACGTCGGCCGCGCTTGTTCAAAGGGCGGTCGTGATCTTCGATCAATGGATCATCCCATGCGGATTTGGCATGGCGTGTCAGGATCAAGCGGCGATGTCCGGAAGGTGTCATTTGTGGAATAGCCCCATATGATAGGCGGATTGTTCGGGTAGCCTGCCATAGGCTTGGGACAAGGGGCAAGCGCGACGAACGGCACAGCCAAAAGAAAGACAGTCTTTGCCTGCCGATTTGTCCAAAAACTGATGGCAAGCCGGCAGGTTATAGCCATCCGCACCCAGCGCGCCGGGCGGGCAGGCCGCAAGGCAGGGCTTGTCAGTACAGGCATCACAAGGTGATTTGGCCGGGGGGGCGGGTAAATCAAGCGCATCGGGTAAGCCAATCGCCCCACGGTAAGAGACAAAAAGCCCCGCCGTGTCATGCACCAAAAAACGGACCGGCGCGGCCCAGGCCCGCCCGCTGCGCAAGGCCCATGAATAAAACGGATGATAGGGCGGGCCACCGAAAGGGTAATAGGCCTTGCCGCCCAGAGCATCCGCCAGCTTGCTGATCACCCGCGATGACCAGCGATCAATCGGGTCGGGCAGGCCATCTTGCATCTCGGGGCTGGCGTTCAAATGCGGCCAAAAGCCGGGCTCTGCCGGGCCCAAAAGCACCAGGGTCCTGATATCTTCCGGCAAACCGTCTGCGGGGCTTGGGTGGAAGGCACCAAAGACCGCCAGATTTTCACCCGCAGCATGGGTTGCAAGCGGCGCAAGGTCCATCACCGGATACGAGGTTTTACGCGCGGTTCGGTCGAACGGATCTGTGACCCGGCGCCGTGGTCGGTGAAAAGTTCGAGCAAGCAGGCATTGGGAATGCGGCCATCAAGAATGGTAACCGCGCGCACGCCTTGCTCAATCGCCGCAAGGGCGGTTTCCGTCTTTGGGATCATGCCGCCAGCGATTATCCCGTCGGCGGTCATCTGACGCACCTCTTCGGGGGTGATCTGGGTCATCACCTGACCGTCGGCGTTTTTGACCCCGGCGACATCGGTCAGCAAAAGCAAACGGTCGGCCTGCAAGGCGCCGGCAATAGCGCCTGCAGCGGTATCGCCGTTGACGTTGAAGGTTTCATTATCAGCAACGCCGGTGGCGACGGGGGCGACCACCGGAATGATCCCGGCCGTGAACAGATCGCGCAAGACCTGCACGTTCATTTCAACCGGCTTGCCAACGAAACCCAGTTCGGGATCATCGGCGACGCAAACCATAAGGTCATCATCCTTGCCCGAAACGCCCACGGCGCGCCCACCTTGATCATTGATCGCTTGTACAATGCGCTTGTTGACCAGACCGGACAAGATCATCTCAACCACTTCGACGGTGGCTTTGTCAGTCACCCTTTTGCCGCGCACGAATTCCGATTTGATACCCAGTTTGGCCAGCATGTCGTTGATCATCGGGCCACCGCCATGCACGACCACCGGATTGAGCCCGACTTGCCGCATCAAGACGATATCACGGGCGAATTCGGCCATTGCGGCCTCGTCGCCCATGGCATTGCCGCCGAATTTGACGACGACAACTGCACCGGAATAGCGCTGCAGATAGGGCAGGGCCTCCGACAGCGTGCGTGCAGTGGCAATCCAGTCAACATCCATGTCTTGCTTTCTCATCGGAACCTCACTTTGTCACTTTTGTTAACCGGTGCAAAGCGTGGTGCCAAGAGCAATGGCCATTGCGCCGTCGGCGAAAAGCGCTAGGTATCAGGAATAAGCAGTCGAGGAGCCGGTGATGAGCGAGCCCGAACAAAAGACCTTGCTTCTGACGGGTGCCAGCCGCGGAATCGGACATGCCACGGTCAAACGCTTTGGCCGCGAAGGCTGGCGGGTGTTGACCTGTTCGCGCCATCCTTTCGATGCACGCTGCCCCTGGCCCGGCGGCGAAGAGAACCACATTCGGATCGATTTGGCCGATCCCAACAAAACCATAGCGGCTATCGAGGAATTACGGGGTCGGCTGGGCGGGCGATTGCATGCATTGGTCAATAATGCCGGGATATCACCGAAGGCCCCGGATGGCGGGCGGCTCAATACGCTTGAAACCGATCTGCGGACCTGGGGCCATGTGTTTCATGTCAACTTCTTCGCAAGCGTAATTTTGGCCCGCGGCCTGAAGGATGAGCTGACGGCAACCAAGGGGGCAGTGGTGAATGTCACCTCAATCGCGGGCAGCAGCGTTCACCCCTTTGCGGGCGCTGCTTATGCGACATCGAAAGCCGCGTTGAAAGCCCTGACAAGGGAAATGGCGCATGATTTTGGCCCGCTGGGTGTGCGTGTCAACGCAATCGCGCCGGGCGAGGTGGAGACGGCGATTCTGTCACCTGGGACTGACAAGATAGTCGAAGGGCTGCCCTTGCGGCGCCTGGGTCAACCCGATGAAGTCGCCGACGTGATCTGGTTTTTGTGCACCGATCAGTCAAGCTATGTCACAGGAACCGAGATTGAAGTGAACGGTGGCCAGCACATCTAGCTTCGATTTTTCTGCGAAAAATCACCGAATTTTCGCAGAAAATTCGTATCACTCCAGGGTTGCGATTATCGCGCGCAAGGTTTCTATCCCGTCACCTTTTTCGGAAGAGGTCAAAACGATTTCGGGATAGGCTGCGGGGTGTTTTTGCAAAGCTGCGCGGACTTGCGCAAAAATTGCCTCACGATCGTCCGCTTTGACCTTATCGGCTTTGGTCAAGACCACCTGAAAGGCCACCGCCGACCGGTCCAGCAGTGACAGAATCTCCGCGTCCACATCCTTGATCCCGTGGCGGGTATCGATTAGCACGAAGGCACGCCGCAGGGTCGGACGGCCTGCCAGATAGGCTTTGAGCAGCCGTTGCCATTTCTCGACAATTGGCTTGGGGGCCTGCGCATAACCATAGCCCGGCAGATCTACCAAATAGCGGTCATCTGCGGCGGTGAAATAGTTGATCTCTTGCGTCCGGCCTGGTGTGTTTGACGCTCGCGCCAGGTTCTTGCGGCCGGTCAAGGCATTGATGAGGCTTGATTTGCCGACATTCGATCGCCCGGCAAAGCATATCTCGGGGCGGTTGGCGGGCGGCAGGCCATCCATTGCCACCGCGCCTTTCACAAAATCAATCGGGCCGGCAAACAGCAAGCGCCCTGTTTCGCGATCTTCAGGCGAAGGTTCAGAGGCAAAGGGAAAGGGTTGTGACATCATGTGGCGTCAACCAGCGCGTCGCCCTTCTGCACCTGTCCGCCTGTGATCACACGGGCATAGATGCCAAAATTCTGATGATCGAAATGTGTGCGCAAGGCGGCCAGCGTATCGGCGTCACGCACACCCGTATCGGGATTGCTGGTTGTCGCAAGGCAGCGGACAATCGGTTCGACAATCTCCAACCGGGCGGTGCCAAGTGTCACTTCGCGGCCTATCAG
>JBATTI010000400.1:0-2909 GCA_049670445.1 Albidovulum sp.
GTGGATGATCATCGTGTTCGCGGTCGGAATATCAAGGCCGGATTCAACGATGGTTGTGGCAAGCAGCACATCGTGTTTGCCATCGTAAAAAGCGTTCATCCGGTCATCAAGCTCGCCCGCGGCCAACTGGCCATGGGCGATGATATAGCTGATCTCCGGAACCTGATTTTTCAGGAAATCTTCGATTTCCGGCAGATCCGAAATGCGCGGCACCACGTAAAAACTTTGCCCGCCGCGATAGCGTTCGCGCAGCAGCGCCTCGCGGATGGTCACTGTATCGAATTCGGAAACATAGGTACGGATCGCAAGCCGGTCCACGGGTGGTGTGCCGATAATGCTCAGATCGCGCACCCCGGTCAGCGACAATTGCAAGGTCCGCGGGATCGGTGTCGCGGTTAGCGTCAGCACATGGATTTCCGAGCGCATTTCCTTCAGGCGTTCCTTGTGCTGAACCCCGAAATGTTGTTCTTCATCAATGACTAACAGGCCAAGCTTGCGGAACTTGACCGATTTGGCAAGCACCGCGTGGGTGCCAATGACGATATCAACAGTCCCCTCGGCCAACCCGTCGCGGGTGATCTGTGCATCGCGCGCGGATACGAAACGCGACAAGGGGCGCACCGATATGGCCATGCCGCGGAATCTTTCCGAGAATGTTTTGAAATGCTGCCGCGCCAGAAGCGTGGTGGGCGCAATAATTGCCACCTGCACGCCTGACATGGCCGCCACGAAGGCCGCGCGCATGGCGACCTCGGTCTTGCCAAAGCCAACGTCGCCGACCACCAGACGGTCCATCGGGCTTCCGGCGGACAGATCCTCGATCACCTCATCAATCGCGCTCAGCTGATCGTCGGTTTCCTGATAGGGAAAGCGCGCGGCGAAGGCGGCCCATTCATGCGGCGGCGCCTCCAATATCGGGGCTTTGCGCAGATGCCGTTCTGCCGCCACCCGCATCAGCCGTTCGGCAATCAGGCGGATACGTTCTTTCAGCCTGGCCTTCTTGGCCTGCCAAGCGCCACCGCCCAAGCGGTCCAGCAGCCCCTCTTCATGGCCATAACGGCTGAGCAGTTCGATATTCTCGACCGGCAGATAAAGCCGCGCGCCTTCGGCATATTCAAGATGGACACATTCATGCGGCGCGCCCAGTGCGGTGATGGTTTCCAACCCGCAGTACCGCCCCACACCGTGATCGACATGCACGACCAGATCGCCGGGGGAAAGTGAATTAGCTTCGGTCAGGAAGTTATCGGCTTTCCTGCGTTTTTTGGCCCCGCGGATAAGCCTTTCGCCCAAAACGTCTTGCTCGGAAATGACGGTCAGGCCATTTGCCTCGAACCCATGTTCCAGCGCCAAGACGGTCAAGAACAGCCCGCCCTTGCCCTCGGGGATGTCGCGCATATCGCGCGCCAAGATCACGCCCTGGGCGCCTTCGTCCTCCAAAAGGCCCTGAAGGCGTTCGCGTGCTCCGTCGGAGTACGAGGCGATGACAACCTGCCCATCGCGTTTCCTTACCTTCATATGGTCGTGTAAGGCACCAAAAAGGCTTACATTTTCCAACTGACGCTCGGCCGAGAAGTTTCGCCCGACACGCCCCCCCGCATCAAGCACCCCCGGCCCGGTCGGCTGCGGCAAGACGCTTAGTTGTATGCGGCGGTACTGGCCTATCAGCGCCTCCCATGCGGCATCATCAAGGTAAAGCAATGCCGGCGCGCAAGGTTTGTAGACCGAAGCCAGCCGGTCCTTGCGCTTGAGCGCCTCGCGGCGTGTGTCATATTGATCGTCGATCCCTTCCCACCGCGCCAGCCGCGTTGGTGTTATCTGGTCATCGAGCACAATGCTGGCACCCGGAAGGTAATCGAAAAGACTGTCCAGACGATCATGAAAATAGGGCAGCCAATGCTCCATGCCCGCATGTTTGCGCCCGGCGCTGACAGCCTCATACAAAGGGTCATCGGTGCCCGCCGCCCCAAATTCGATCCGGTAGTTCTGGCGAAACCGGGTGATGGCCGCTTCGTCCAGGAACACCTCGGAAACCGGCGCAAGATCGACCACGCCAAGCTTTTCTGTTGTGCGCTGGCTTGCCGCATCAAAGCGGCGCGCCCCATCCAGCACATCGCCGAACAGATCAAGCCTGACCGGATTGCGTGCCCCTGGTGGAAAGATATCGATAATACCGCCGCGCACCGCAAAATCGCCGGGTTCCGAAACCGTTGGCGTGCTGGTGAACCCCATGCGCACCAGATAATCGCGCAAGGCAGGTTCATCGATCTGGTCGCCTACCCGGGCCGAAAACGTAGCCTTTGCCACGACGTCGCGCGCCGGGATCCGCTGGGTCGCCGCATTCAGCGTCGTCAGCAAGATGACCGGTGCCGCCAGTCCGCGCGCGAGTGTGGCCAATGTCGCCATCCGGGCGGCGGCCACATCCGGGCTGGGCGATACCCGGTCATAGGGCAAGCAATCCCACGCCGGAAATGTCAGCACCGTGGTCGTTGGCGAAAAGAACGCCAATGCAGCCCGCATCGCTTCCATTCGCTTGTCGTCGCGGGCGACATGGACAACGGTTGCACCACGGGCCAGTTCACGCACCAGAAGCTGTGCGTCAAAGCCCTCCGGGGCGCCTGATAGGGTGATGTTTTCGGGCTTTGTCATAGGTTTGACCTACCCGGCCTGACGCCCGTGTCAACCTGCCGCGGCACCTAACCAAGGGGAGAGATGTTAAAATTCTGCAACATGCCCCACATCGCTGTCACCACGATCGAAATCATCCCAATGACCTGAACGACAATCCGGTGGCGGCTGAGCTTGCGGCAAAGATCCTCCCCCATATCGCCATGATCCTTGATCTTGTGGGCGGTCCGTATGCTGAGCGCCGCGATGATCGTCAAAGGGGCAAACAACAAAAATACCGC
>JBATTI010000401.1:0-6840 GCA_049670445.1 Albidovulum sp.
GGACGGATCGATGCGGCCATCCAATGGCCGGGCCAATTTGTGTCCTATGTCGAGGCGGGTGAGTTGAACGTGCTGGCCGTGACCGGGGACAAGCGTGTCTCGGTTCTTCCCGATGTCGAGACCGCAATGGAACAAGGGGTGGATGTTGACATCTCTCTGTGGCGCGGTCTGGCTGCTCCGGCGGGAACACCCGAGGATGCCATCGCCAAATTGCAAGCGGCAGCCGAAGCCGCCGTTGCCAGCGCCAAGTTCCAGGAAGCCGCCGGCAATATCGGGTTTTCGGCCGCCTATATGCCGGCCGCAGAGTTCGGCGCGCAGATCGAAAAGGACGATGCCTTCTACGCCACGCTACTTGAGCAGCTTGGCTTGGCCAACTGACAAGGTATCGGGGGCCAAGAAGATGACCAACCGTATGCAAGATGCTGTGCTTGGCCTTGTGCTTTTGGTGGGCGCAGGATGCTGGATATGGTTGGTCGTCGACACCATCCCCGCCGGGATCGGCGATGGTGAGATCGGGCCGCGGGCCTTCCCGCTAGCGTTCGGACTTATCCTCTTGGCACTTGCGGCGCTGTTGTTGCTGCGGCTCGCCGCGATAAGGGGCAATGGCTCCGCCGGTGGCGGCTTTGATGATACCGAGATACGCCGCTCCCGGCGCATGCACTGGTGGCCTGCAATAATGGTTCTGGGCGAGGTCACACTATACGGCTTCTTGCTTGACAAGATCGGCTTTGTGCTGGCGACCCCGATTGTCATCTTGCTGGTTATGGTTGCCAGCCTGCATGTGCGTTCTTTTCCGAAACTTCTTGCGATGTCGCTTGGGCTGACCTTTGGATGCTGGCTGATCTTTGAAAAGGTCTTGGGCATCTATCTGGCCAAAGGCATCTGGATTAATCTGGGATAGGCCGGTGGATATTTTTCTTCAAGCGGCGATACTTGCGCTTTCGCCTGCGGCGATTGCGGCCGTTGGGCTGGGCACTTTGGTCGGGCTGATCTTCGGGTCGATCCCCGGGCTGACCTTTACCGTGGCCCTTGCGCTGGCGCTTCCGATCACCTTCAGCCTGGAGCCGGTGCCGGCCATCGGGCTTTTGCTGGGCACCTATATCGGCGGGATGACCGGTGGCTCGGTATCGGCCATCTTGCTGGGCATTCCGGGCACGCCTTCGGCGGCAGCGACGGTTCTTGACGGCCATCCTATGACCAAACGCGGCGATGCGTCATTGGCCCTTGGCACGGCCGTGATCGTATCGGTGTTTGGCGGGATATTCAGTCTACTTGTCATGATCGTCTCCGTTGATCTGGTGTCGCGGCTGGCCATCGGCTTTGGCCCGGCCGAGATCTTTGCCCTTGTGTTATTTGGCATGTCGACGACTTGCGGTCTGTGCGGCGATTCACTTATCAAGGGGATGATCGCCGGGGTTCTGGGCCTGATGGTCATGACCATCGGCATTGATGCGATTGACGGCGTGGCACGCATGACCTTTGGCAGTATCAACCTTCTTCAAGGCGTCAATCTGCTGGTCGCCATGATTGGCCTCTTCGCGGTTCCCTTCATTATCGAGGCCTTTTCCGACCGGCCACAAGACGACCACGCAGCCCGGCGCGTCGCCAATGCCCGCGCCGAATTGCCTTCGCTGGGGCTTATGTTACGCAATTTTTGGCTGATGATCCGTTGTTCCATTATGGGCACGGGGATCGGCGCAATTCCCGGAACCGGCGGCGCGATTGCGGCATTCTTGGCCTATGATCATGCCAAAAGGTTCTCCAAAAAACCCGGGACTTTCGGCAAGGGCAATATCGAAGGGGTGATCGCGCCCGAGACCGCAAACAATGCGGTGACCGGCGGCACGTTGATCCCGCTTCTGTCGCTTGGCATTCCCGGCGATCCGGCAACAGCGATTGTGCTGGCCGGGTTGATGATCCATGGCATCACCCCCGGCCCCGCCCTCTTCATGAACCACGCGGGCGAAGTTTACGGCATGTATATTGCTGTTTTTATTGCCTATATCTGGGTCTTGGGCCTGCAACTGGTCGGCATCAGATTGTTCATCCATGTCCTGAAGATCCCGCGCGAACTTCTGGCCGTTGGCGTGCTTGTCCTTTGTGCCATCGGGACCTATTCCATACGCAACAGCGCCTTCGATATCTACGCCATGGGGGTGATCGGGGTGCTTGCCTATGTGCTGGTTGCAATCCGCGTGCCGATCACGCCGATCATCTTGGGCATGGTGCTTGGCCCAACGCTCGAGAACGAATTTCGCACCGCGATGATGTTGTCCGAAGGCAGCGCTGACATCTTTTTGACCTCGCCCATTGCCATGGTCTTTTTCGCCTTGGCACTGCTGGTGATCGGTCTTCAGGCCGCAAGCGAACTGCGGCTAAGAAACAAACCCCAAAAGAAAACCGAGGCTTCCGATGCTTGATAAAAACCAGACCCCCGAAGAGGCCGAAAAAATCATCCGGATCCGGGCCGCCCGGTTGGCCGCCAAACCTGTGGGCGAGGCGCTGATTGACGATGACAATGGCGGCATTGTGCAGCTGTCCTTGTCCGAGGCACTGATCATCGGTTTGCTAAGACAGGGCGTGCGGCGTTACTTCGCCATCTTCGGCCATGGCTCGACCGATTTGGGCGAGGTTTTGCGCATCTACCACGAAGAAGGTGCGGTCACGGTTATCAACTGTCGCAACGAAGTCGAAATGGCCCATGCCGCCACCGCTTATGCCTGGGTCTACGGCGAAACCCCTGCGGTTGTTACCTCGATCGGTCCGGGTGGGTTGCAAGCGATGGCCGGTTCGCTGGCGGCTGCGTCAAACGGTGTTGGCGTCTATCACATTTATGGCGATGAGACGACGCAGGGCGAAGGCTATAACATGCAGCAAGTGCCAAAGGCGGAACAGGGTATCTTTGGCAAGATGGCGGCTTTGATGGGCCAATCCTATACTTTGCACACCCCCGGCGCGCTACGTGAATGCCTGCGTCGCGGCACCTCTTGTGTGCACCATCCCTATAAGGCCGGGCCGTTCTATGTGCTGCTGCCGATCAACACCCAACCCCAGACCACGCAGATCAATGTAGCCACCCTGCCCGGGCGCATCAGGGTTCCGGCCGTGGCCCCTGCCCGGCGTGATGATCTGGCCGCTGCGCTGGCGTTCTTGCGCAGCCATGAACGCATCGTCATCAAGGCCGGTGGCGGCACGCGCGGCCACCATGAGGCGGTTCGAGCCTTTGCCAAAGGCATCGGCGCGCCGGTTGTGCTATCGCCGGGGTCTACGGGTGTTTTGGCGGATGCACATGCGCAAAACATGCATGTCGGCGGATCGAAAGGATCGCTGTCTGGCAATTACGCCATGACCCATGCAGATGCGGTGATCATCATTGGCAGTCGGGGCGTGTGCCAGGCGGATTGCTCTGGCATCGGATACCCCAATGCGCGCGCCGTGATGAATATCAACGGTGATCTTGACGATCTGACCCATTACGCCAACACCCTGTGCCTACCCGGCGACATCACCGCCGTGATCGACCTGCTGCTATCAGCGCTTGGTGGCGACACCGGGGCCGAACTGCGCAAAAGCTGGTTGGGCGGCTGTGCGGCCAAGAAAGCCGAATGGACCAGCTTCAAAGCCGAACGAATTCATGCCGCGCCTTTGCAAGATGACGTCTGGCAACGCCCGGTCTTGACGCAACCTGCGGCGATCCATGCGGTTGCAGCCTTTGCCAACCGCATGGGTGCTATCAAGTTCTTTGATGCGGGCGACGTGCAGGCCAATGGCTTTCAGATCGTCGAAGATGATGCCCCGGACCAGACCTTTACCGAAACCGGCGCGTCCTTCATGGGCTTTGCCGGTTCGGCCTTGCTGGGCAGTGCTTATGTAAAAGATCCCAAATACGGCATTGCCTTCACCGGCGATGGATCTTTCATGATGAACCCACAAATCCTGATCGACGCGGTTGAACATGGCGTACGCGGTATGATCGCACTGTTCGACAACCGCCGCATGGCGGCAATCTCCGGGCTGCAGCATGCCCAATACGGGCGCGAATTCAAAACCAATGACAGTGTCGCCGTTGACTATGCGGCAATGGCCGGTGCGGTGGCCGGGGTGAAGGCCGTGAACGGCGGTCATAACCGCCAAGAACTTGATGCAGCGCTTGAGGTGGCCTACGCGCATGATGGCCTCTCTGTGATCCATATCCCGGTCTATTCGGGCCACAATCCGATCGCAGGCATGGGTGCATATGGGTCGTGGAATGTCGGCAACTGGGTCGAGGACGTTCAAAACCGCTATCTGAGCGCCACAATATAAAGAGGCATTAATGTACCAAGATCTGAATCTGTTCATCCGGGGCGACTGGCGCGCCGCATCCGATAAAGCAACCAGGCCGGTGACCGACCCTGCAACCGAAGAAGTTCTGGGCACGATTGCCGCCGCAACCGAGCGCGATATCGACGACGCGCTTTTGGCGGCCAAGGACGGCTTCGCGGTCTGGCGCCAAACCGGCACCTGGGACCGCGCGGCGAAAATCCGCAAGGTCGCCGATCTGATCCGCGCGCGACAAGGTGACATCGCCCGCCTGATGTCGCTTGAAACCGGAAAACCACTGGCCGAATCCATGGGCGAAACCGGTGCTGCCGCCGACCAGTTCGAATGGTATTCCGAAGAAACCAAACGCATCTACGGACAGGTAATCGAGGCGCGCACGCCCGACAGCCGCATGGCCGTCATCTATCAGCCGGTTGGCGTTGTCGCGGCGTTTTCCGCATGGAATTTCCCGGCACTGCTGCCTGCCCGGAAAATTGCCGCGGCCCTTGCCGCCGGATGCGCGATTATTGTCAAACCGGCGGGCGAAACGCCAAGCTGCTGTGCCGCCATCGTTCAGGCCTGCCACGATGCCGGCATCCCGCCCGGTGCGATCAACATGCTGACCGGCGATTCCAGCCTGATTGCCGCGCGTCTGATCCGCGCGCCCACCGTGCGCAAGGTAAGTGTCACCGGCTCGGTTCCTGTCGGCAAACAGATCCTGGCGCTTGCTGCCGAAGGCGTCAAGAAAGTGTCGATGGAGCTTGGCGGCCACGGCCCGGTTGTAATCTTTGACGATTTCGATGCGGCAAAAGCCGCCGAGATCTGTGCCATGACCAAGTTTCGCAATTGCGGCCAGGTCTGCATCTCTCCCACCCGCTTTTATGTGCATGAAAAAAGCTACGATGCCTTTGCCGGGCGTTTTGCCGAGATTGCCAAATCGCTGAAAATCGGACGCGGGCTGGAGGATGGCGTGCAGATGGGCCCGATGGCCAACAAACGCGGGCTTGAAACCATTCAGCGCATGACCCAAGACGCATTGGATCGCGGGGCCACACTTTTGGCAGGCGGCAAAGCCCCTGCCGGGTTCAACAAAGGCTATTTCATGGAACCGACGGTTCTGGGCCGGGTGCCGGATGATGCACTTGTCATGACCGAAGAACCTTTCGGCCCTATCGCGCCGATCACCAGCTTTACCGATTATGACGAGGTCATCGCGCGCGCCAATGCGCTGCCGTTCGGTCTTGCCGGTTATGTTTTCTCCAACGATCTGACCACCGCAACCCGCGCTTATGAAGACCTCGAGGTTGGCATGGTCGGCGTAAATGAGATGTTGCTTGCCACCGCCGAAGCGCCTTTTGGCGGCGTCAAGGAAAGCGGCATGGGGCGCGAAGGCGGATCGCTGGGCATCCAGGACTATCTCGATCCGAAATACGTCAAGATCAAACTGGCAAGGTAATGTTTATGTCTGAAGACAACGCACAGGGCTTTGCCCGAGGTCTGACAAACTACGGCGACGGGGATTTTTCGGTCTATCTGCGCAATTCCTTCGCCGCTTCAATGGGCTATTCCAAAGAGGTGCTGAAAAAGCCGATTGTCGGCATCGCCAACAGCTTTTCGGGGTTCAATAACTGCCACCGCCACTTTCCCGAACTTCTTGAAGCGGTCAAGCGCGGCGTCTTGCTGGGAGGCGGCTTACCTATTGAATTTCCAACGATTTCCTTGGAGGAAGTATTTCTAAGCCCCACCAGCCTGAAGTTCCGCAACCTGATGTCGATGGACACGGAAGAGATGATCCGCGCCCAACCGATGGATGCAGTAGTATTGATGGGTGGCTGCGACAAGACGGTTCCGGCGCAGCTGATGGGGGCCGCATCCGCCGACTTGCCGGCGGTGCAGCTGGTGGCCGGGCCGATGATGACCTCGCGCCATGGGGATGAGCGTCTGGGCGCTTGCACCGATTGCCGCCGGTTTTGGGGCAAGTATCGTTCGGGCGAGGTTTCATCAGAAGAAATCAACCAAATCGAGGGACGTCTGGCCACCACCGCCGGGACCTGTGCCGTGATGGGCACCGCCTCGACCATGGCCTGCATTGCCGAAACGCTAGGCATGTCATTGCCCGGCACCGCCGCCATCCCCGCCGTTCATGCCGACCGCTTGCGCGCGGGCGAAGCATCGGGCCTTGCTGCCGCGCGCATGATCCACAATCCCATCCGCCCAAGCCAGATCATGACCGAAAAGTCGGTTGAAAATGCCCTGCGGGTACTCTTGGCGCTAGGTGGGTCAACCAACGCAATCATCCATCTGACGGCGGTCGCCGGACGGCTTGGCATCAACGTGTCCCTTGCGCGGCTGAACGCGCTTTCGGACAGCACACCGGTGTTGGTCAACCTCAAACCTGTCGGGTCTGACTATATGGAAGATTTCTTTTATGCAGGCGGCATGGGGGCGGTCTTGCGCGAGTTGAAGCCGCTCTTGCATCTCGACACCATCTCGGTCACCGGCGAGACGCTGGGCGACCGGCTTGAGGTTGATCCGGGC
>JBATTI010000402.1:0-2847 GCA_049670445.1 Albidovulum sp.
GGTTCAGGGCGTCTGGGTCAAGGGCGCGCGGGTCGGATAATTCCTGACGCCTATGCAATCGGCCTTCGGTATTGCCCATGTGACACAGGCTGGGCCGCCTTTGTCTTGGCGCTGCTTGTCGTCACCGTGATTTTCGCGGGCATTCCGATGACCATATGGATGGTCGGACATTACCTTGATGCGGCTGATCAGGCCGCGCGGGCAATCCCCAATCGGCGCAAGAATGTCGCAAGCCCCTTGACGTTTCGTGCGCAAGATAGGCAGATCTGCCAAAATTGTGGGTCAAGGTTTCGCAGGGGCCAGCCCCGCCCTTGCCGCGATCAGGCCCGTACCAAAGGAAAAGCGATGACAGTCAAATTCGGAGTTTTGGGGGCCGGCCGTATCGGTCAGGTTCATGCGCGCGCGATTGCCTCGGTTCCGGGGGCCAGACTGGTGGCCATTGCCGATCCTGTCGCGGCGGCGGCGAAGGCGGTGCAAGATGCCTATGGCTGCGCCATTCGCACGATTGATGAAATCGCGGCATCAGATGACATTGATGCGGTGGTGATCTGCACCCCCACCGACACCCATGCCGACCTGATCGAGGCATTCGCCAAGCGTGGCAAGGCGGTGTTTTGCGAAAAGCCGATTGATCTGAGTTTGGCGCGGGTCAAGGCCTGTCTGGAGACGGTTGCAGGGGCCGGCACCACGCTGATGGTCGGCTTTAACCGCCGGTTTGATCCGGATTTCAGGGCGGTGAAAGCCGCGATTGATGCGGGCCAGATCGGAGATGTGGAAATGGTCACTCTGACCTCGCGCGATCCGGGTGCCCCGCCGGTTGACTATATCAAACGCTCGGGCGGTATCTTTCGCGATATGACGATCCATGATTTTGACATGGCGCGCTGGTTGCTGGGTGAAGAGGTGGAAACCGTCATGGCCGCAGCCTCGGTCTTGGTTGATCCGGCGATTGGGGCGGCGGGCGATTATGACAGTGCGAACGTGCTGTTGACCACGGCGTCGGGGCGCCATTGCAGCATCACCAATTCGCGCCGCGCCTGTTATGGGTATGATCAGCGGATAGAGGTGCATGGGTCAAAAGGCGCGGTATCGGTTGAAAACATCCGCCAATCGCGCATCGAAATCGCCAATAAAGACGGCTATGCGCGCCCGCCGCTGCTTGATTTCTTCATGACGCGCTACGCCGATGCCTATGCGGCTGAGATCGCGTCATTCGTGGCCGCCCTTCAAAACCGAACGCCGCCTGAAACCACCGGCCATGACGGGCTGATGGCGCTGGCGCTTGCCGATGCCGCCGTAAAATCGGTTGAGACGGGCCGGGCGATCAAGCTGTCAGAGGTGCTGGCGTGACCCTGCCCGCCGGGCAGCGCCATGGGTTCCTGCGCTAGCCAAGCAGCGTTGCCATACGCCGCATGGCCAGCGCATAGCCTTCAACCCCGAAGCCCGCGATGACGCCATCGGCGCGCAAGGAAACGAAGGAATGATGGCGAAAACTTTCGCGCTTGTGGACGTTAGAGATATGCACCTCAAGCACCGGGCCTTCAAAGGCATTCAGCGCATCAAGAATGGCGACTGAGGTATGGGTGAAGGCGCCGGGGTTGATGATGATCCCGGCGGCTTTGTTGCGCGCCTCATGCGCCCAGTCGATGATCTGGCCTTCCCAGTTTGACTGAAAGAACGCGGCCTGAAGCCCCGCATCTTTTGCCACCGCCAGACATGCCGCCTCGACATCGGCAAGGGTCTCATGGCCATAGATCTCGGGCTGGCGTTGACCCAGCAGGTTCAAATTCGGCCCGTTAAGGACATAGATCAGCTTGCTCATCCGTTCACACCTTTCCTGACGATCGCGGCACCTGCTACGGGGCACCGCATTGGGATGCATCTGCCTGACCCTCTTACAGTGTCAATAAATCCTGTGCGCAGCCAGTCAACAGATGATTGCATGTCATCCGCAGGCGAAAACCGAAAGCTGTTTTGCCGCGTTGATCGATATTGGCAGGCTTTTGTTTGTGGGGAACTGGCCTGTGTCATCCGATTTGCATTCTGATATGACCTTCTTGCGAAAGCAGGAGAGAGCGGCATTGGACGCAGATTACATCATCATTGGCGCGGGCTCTGCTGGCTGTGTTCTGGCAAACCGGCTTAGTGCGGATCCGGCCATGAGGGTTGTGCTTTTGGAGGCGGGCGGGCGCGATCTGAACCCCTGGATCCATATTCCGGTTGGCTATTTCAAGACGATGCACAACCCCTCTGTTGACTGGTGCTACAAGACCGAGGCTGATCCGGGTTTGAACGGGCGGGTGATTGATTGGCCGCGCGGCAAGGTGCTTGGCGGGTCATCCTCGCTTAACGGGTTGCTTTACGTGCGCGGGCAGGCGCGGGATTACGACCGCTGGCGGCAAATGGGCAATACCGGCTGGGGTTGGGATGATGTGTTGCCGCTGTTCCGGCGGTCAGAAAACAACGAACGCGGCGCGGATGATTTTCACGGCAATGAAGGGCCATTAACCGTCTCTGACATGCGCATTAAGCGCCCGATCTGCGATGCATGGGTCGCGGCCGCGCAGGCCGCCGGATACCCGTTCAACCCCGATTACAACGGTGCTGATCAAGAGGGTGCGGGGTATTTCCAGCTGACCACAAGGAATGGCCGCCGCTGCAGTGCCGCCGTGGCCTATCTGAACCCGGTCAAGTCGCGCCCGAACCTGAAAATCATCACCCGCGCGCAGGTTCGGCGGATTGATCTGGCGGGCAATATGGCCACCGGCGTTACCTATGGTGATGCCCGCGGCAGGCAGGTGACGCTGGCCGCGCGGCGCGAGGTGATCTTATGCGCAGGTGCGATCG
>JBATTI010000403.1:0-4902 GCA_049670445.1 Albidovulum sp.
CAACCAAAGCGAATTCACCAAGGCGATCTGGGATTATCTGGATAGTGCGGTATCCGACAGCCGTGTCAAAAACGGCAAGGCGGCGCTGAAAAAACACCGCAAATTGCTGGAACAGATCGAGGCCCGCTACGGCGTTGACAAAGAAGTTGTCGTGGCGATCTGGGGGCTTGAAAGTGCTTACGGCGAAGTGCGCGGTGACAATCCGCTGATCGCCTCGCTTGCGACTTTGGCCTATGACGGGCGGCGAGGCGCGTTTTTCGAAAGCCAGTTGATCGCGGCCCTGAAGATCATCCAGTCAGGCGATGTTTCCCCGGAAAAAATGACCGGAAGCTGGGCCGGGGCGATGGGGCATACGCAATTCATTCCGACCTCTTACCTCGCCTATGCTGTCGATTTCACCGGTGACGGCAAACGAGACATCTGGTCCAATAACCCGGCGGATGCCTTGGCCTCTACCGCCGCTTATCTTGCGCGGTTCGGTTGGCTCAAGGGGCGGCCGTGGGGTGTGGAAGTGCGCTTGCCTGCCGATTTCGACTTTGGCCTGACGGGCGATCGGGTGAAGAAATCGCCCGCCGAATGGGCGGCGATCGGCGTGCGCGCCGCCTCGGGTGGTAAGGTGCCTGATCATGGTGCGGCGTCAATTTTGCTGCCCGCGGGCGCGCGCGGTGCCGCCTTCATGATCTTCAAGAACTTTCAGGTGATCGAGCGTTATAACGCCGCCGATGCCTATGTGATCGGCGTGGGTCATTTGGCCGACCGCATTGGCGGTGGCCCCGCAATTTCCGCAAGCTGGCCGCGCGATGACCGCGCCCTTGTCTTTGCAGAGCGCAAAGAACTGCAAGAGCGCCTGACCAAGGCGGGCTTCACCACCGGCGGCGTCGATGGCAAAATCGGGCCCAACACCATTGCCGCCGTTAAGGCCTATCAACGCGCGATCGGCTTGCTGCCTGATGGCTATGCCAGCCTTGATATCCTCAAACGCCTGCGCTGAGCCGAGGCGCGGCAAGGCGATTGGCAGCGCGGGCCTTCATTTTGGCGTGCAAAACTGCGGGTGTTTCATTTAGGGTGGCCGCTAAGCGGAAGGAAGTGCCGCGGTGTCTTGCGGGGCCCGCGCGATGAATAAAGGGTGACTCTCTTGGGCCAATCACTGTCCGGATTTGCCAAGGCCGCCCAATCTTATTGACCGCAACTGCGCATTGGGTCCGGCCTGATCCTTTTCGCCTTTGCCATCACGCATTTCGTCAATCATTCGCTTGGGCTGATCTCTGTTGAGGCAATGCAATCGGGGCAGGACGTTCGGGCCTTCGTGACAAGAAGCACCTTGGGAACAGCGCTGCTGATCGCGGCGGCGACAACACATTTTGTCTTTGGGCTTCAAAAATTCCTTTTCACCAAAACACTGCGGCTGGGAACGCGCAGCATCATCCAGCTTGGGTTTGGCCTGCTTATTCCGATATTTCTTGTGCGCCATGTTTTGGGCACGCGCGGCGTGCATGAGATGTTCGCCGTTACCGACAATTATGATTACGCCTTATGGGCAATGTGGCCCAATGAGGCATGGCGCCAGTCTTTCTTGATGGCGCTGGTCTGGGTTCATGGCTGTATTGGTATTCATCATTGGCTGGTGATGCGGCAATGGTACCGCCGGTTTATCTGGCTTTGGTATGGGTTGGCGGTAAGCATTCCATTCCTGAGTTTTGCAGGCTTCACCACGGCAGGTCGCGCGCTGCGGCTGCAACGGACGTTTGAAAACCCCTTCAGCCCCGAACAATATGAAACCATTCTAAAGGCCATGAACTATTCCGCCTTTGGCTATTACGTGCTTTTGCTTGCAGCGGTTATCCTTTGGTCGGGGCTGCTGTTCTTCGACCGCTACCGCCACAAGATCGCCATCAGCTACGCCGATGGGCCAAGGGTTCTGACGCCGCGCGGGCAGACGGTTCTGGAGGTCAGCCAAACAAACCGTCTTCCGCATGCCTCGGTCTGCGGCGGCAAGGCGCGCTGTTCGACATGCCGGGTGCGGATCATTGAGGGCCAGGAGCATCTGCCCCTGATGTCCGAGGCCGAGCAGAAGGTCTTGAACCGCATCGGCGCGCCCGGCAATGTCAGGCTTGCCTGCCAGTTGCGGCCAACCGCGGATGTCACCGTGTCAACATTGCTGCCTGCAAGCGCCGACATGACCGACAGCGCCGTGGTTGACCGCTATCTTTGGGGGGTTGAGCAAGATGTGACCATCTTGTTTTGCGATTTGCGCGGTTTCACCAAAATGTCGGAAGGCAGGCTGGCCTTTGATGTGGTTTTCCTTCTTAACCAGTTCTTGGGCCGGATGGCCGAGGCCATAGAAGATACCGGCGGCTATGTTGATAAATTCATGGGCGACGGCATCATGGCGATCTTCGGCATAGAGGCCACCGAACAAGAGGGCGCTGCACGCGCATTGGCCGCCGCACGCGCCATGAGCGGGGTTCTGACCTCGCTAAACCAAGGCCTGCACGATGATCTGAAAGCGCCGCTTAGTGTTGGCATTGGCATCCATACTGGTCCCGCCATTCTTGGCCGTATCGGGGCGGCGCATAAGACCGAAGCAGCCGCGAGGATTACCGCCCTTGGCGAGACGGTGAATATCGCAAGCCGTCTTGAAGGTTTGACCAAGGAACTTGGGGTGCAGGTGGTGGTTTCCAAGGCAACGATGGATGCCTCTGGCCTGACTAAGGATCACAAACTGACATGCGAAGATGTAGAGGTGCGCGGGCTAAGCCAGCCGATATCGGTCTATACCGCCAAACGCGCAACGGACCTGCCCAGCCCCTAACCCCCGGCCCGCCGCCACGGATGCTTGTAACACAACCATTTGTGACCCGGCGGAGGTCGCATGGCTTTGCATTTGGCCAAAATGCCGACTAAGCTCGTCCTATATTTCGCGGTAGGGCCCAAGCGCCTGCCACTTACCGATTGACCTGATATTGCCGGAGCAGTGGCTTGGATAAGGCGCGAAACCCCGTCAGGGCATTTTTCAGCTATATCGTGCATGGCGGCCCCAGCGGCGAGGGCGTCCCGGCAAGGGTCATGGCCGAGATTGATCGCAGCGAAGCGGTCGCTGAACGCCTGATCGGTTGGGTGCAACTGGGCGTCGTGTTGTTCTTCGCGGCACTTTACGCGCTTGCCCCGCGTGCCGAAGGAGCGATCGGGGCGAATTTTGTCCCCATCACTTTGGTGGCATATTTCGTGTTTACCGTGCTGCGATTGGCGCTGTCTTACCGTGTAGCGCTGCCCGGCTGGTATCTTATCTTGTCGATCATCGTCGACGTGGCGCTGTTATGTGGGCTGATCTTTTCGTTTCACATTCAATATGTGCAACCCGCCGCTTTTTATCTGAAAGCGCCAACTGTCATTTATTTTTCCATATTCATCAGCCTGCGCGCGCTGCGCTTTGATCCGCGCTTCGTTTTGATGACCGGCATGATTTCGGTGATCGGCTGGCTTTCGATGGTTGCTTATGCGTTGCTGACCGATATGGGCGATGTGCATATCACCCGAAACTACGTTGAATATCTGACCTCAAACGCGATCCTGATCGGCGCCGAGATTGACAAAAGCCTCGCGCTTTTGGGCGTGACGGCGATCTTGTCACTTGCGCTTTATCGCGGCAGGGGCGTTTTGTTCGATTCAATCCAAAGCCATGCCGCCGCCGAAGATCTTAAGCGCTTCTTTGCGCCAGAGGTGGCAAGCTCTATCACTCAATCAGATGATTTACCCGCCGTTGGTCGCTGCGAAATCCGCAATGCCGCCATCCTTTTTGTCGATGTACGGTCCTTCACGACCACCGCCGAGCAACTGCCGCCCGAACGGGTCATGCAAATTCTGGCGCGCTATCAAGATGCCGCATTGCCCGAAATCCAGCGCCATAACGGGCGGATCGACAAATTCATGGGCGACGGGATTTTGGCAACCTTCGGCGCAGTGCAGCCCAGCGAAAGCTATGCCGCAGATGCCCTGCGAGCGGCCGATACGGTGATTGCGGTGATGAACGGGCTTGAGGATGAGTTTCGCGCACTTGGCTGGCCCACCGCATTCAAGATTGGCGCGGCGGTTGCATGCGGTGGTGTGACGGTGGGTGTGGTTGGCACCCAGGACCGGCTGGAATTTACCGTGATCGGCAACCCGGTCAATCGCGCCGCCAAACTTGAAAATGCCAACAAGCCTCAACAAACGCACGCCCTCACCGATCTTGCGACCTATACCACCGCACAAAGGCAGGGTTACGAACGCACAAAGCTGAACACCCGCCTTGGGGTGGCAGTTCCCGGCATGGCGCAGCCCGTTGATATTGTGGTTTTAGCTTAAGGTGTTTGGGGTTCGATGAAAGACAAAAAGCACTTCAGATCGATTTTGGCCGATGTCCGCCAGCACCTGGAAAGACAAGACTTCGGCGAAGCCCGCAGGATGCTTGCAGCCCTGGTGACCGACCCCGAAATTGGCGCGCTTGGGCCATTGACCGTGATTGGCCTGCCGCGCCCCTTGCATGCGACATTGCTTAAACTCGCGAAGGTGGAGGGCGAGGTTCTAAGCAAGATCGCCTATCAATATACGCTTGTGCCACCTACCAACATATTGGCGAAACACGGCCAGTTCAGCAGTGATGAGCGGTCTGAAATGGCGACAGCGAACAGGATGCCGGTGCCGCGCACCATCCATCAGATATGGATTGGGCCCAACCCACCCCCGGTGACAACCCTTGCTTGGCAGACGCATGCCAAGCGCCATGGATACGGTTACAAACTGTGGCGCGAGGATGATCTGCGCGCCATTGGCGTGGATCGAAACCTGGTCTTCACCTCGATGCTGGAACGCGGGGATATGCCCGGTGCGGTTGATGTGGCACGCTATATCGTCTTGCAGCAA
>JBATTI010000404.1:0-7198 GCA_049670445.1 Albidovulum sp.
ACCTGTCCCAAGGGTGGGCGCTGCCCAATGACGACTATTTCAACAGCTCTTTGGCGGATTTGGCGGCTTCGACCATCGACTTTCCTCCAAAGAGAACCATCCCGGCGGCAAGCGCATAAGGTGTAGCCACTCCTAGCATCGGCAACATCAGCGTCGACGTGCCGATCAAAGCGGCGCGGTAGGTCCTATCAACCAATTCATCGGAATTGGCCCGTGGCCAGTCCTGAAATTTCCGAATGAACAGCCGAGACAGTTTCTCGGCTTCAACTGCATCAGTCTGTGGCATGTCGGAGGAGACTGGGACAAGTAGCTGCAAACGTCTGACTGCCTCATGTAGAAAAGAAAATGTCCTGATCTGACGCAAGACTTCTGTTCGCGCCTCTTCGTCACGAAAATAATTGATCCCTTTAAGCCGCCTGATTTCAAGTGAGATAAAGCCAAGCACGGCATCAAATGTTGCCGGAAGCTCATGGCGATTTTGCACCATCGCTGTTCGCAGCGTTTCAACCGAGACCTCTGTCGAAACGTCCACTTTTTGCAAAGCATGTTCTACCGCCTCGGCCGGGGTATCATCGTTGGGCTGGCGCTCATCGAACAGATCGCGGACCGCCGCATGCACCGCCTCGGCACCCGCCGCCCAAACCTCTTCGGGGATCAGCGCCACTTCGCGCAGCAGTTCCCAATCCGGTTCATTGCCTGCAAGAATATCCTCATACCAGTTGATCCAGAAGTCCCATAACGGCGCGGCTTCCGCCAATTTCATGCGTACGTCAGTCCAGACTGTCCTCAGTTGGTTTGATGGAAGCGAAAGCGTGCGCAGCAGATCAACTTTGACGCGATCACTGCTGCCATCATCCTTTTCTGCGGCAACAAAGTCGTCGAAACCACCCACACCTTCGTCTTGAAATGCCTGTTCCGCCTCAACAAACCTTTGGTTAAGGTAACCATCCTTATAAGAAAGCATGTCATGCGCATGGCCGAAATAGCTGGTGGAGTCTATGTCTGGCCTCGCTCCCGTATGCAGATGCCCGGCTTTCTCTAGCTCCGAAAGCCGATTGGCTTCACGAAACGCATCTGCCGCATGACACAGAAACCTCGTGACATGTGAGTATAGTGCCAGTGCATCATATGCAGCATCGGAGCGCCGCAGTTGCTCAGAAACATACTCCAATCTGTGGCCGATGACGCTGTCCGGAAAATACGGTGCTATATGATTGAGAATGGCGATCCGGAGGCTCTCAAGGAACGCAGCATTATTGTTCGACATAAGAGCGCGGCGCCAAGCCAAAGGAGCGAGGCGCAAGGTTGACCGGCTACGGGCATATAGCTCGCGATAGTGTCGAGCTTCTAAACCTGTTTCTTCAAACTGCAAGGTGGACCCCCGACATTCTCAACTTGAAATATCGTAGTCAGATAAAACGAGAATACTACCCCCCGTTGTCCCGACGTATGCCATACGTGAACCGGACGCGGACCAATCGCTTTTTTCGGGGGGTTTCAGACCCTTAGCGCGCCATCATGCGCCGGAGCCAGCGCCAGAGATAGATCACCGGCCAGCGCAGGATCGAGCCGCCGGCGGTGAGCGTTATCAGCCCCCAGAACGGGCCGTTCTGGTAGGTCACCCAGCCCAGGATCGGAATACCGATAGCGATCAGCAGATAGGCCGCGCGCCAATGGTGATCGCGCGTTGGCAATAGCCCGATCAATGAGGCGGTGAGGATCCAAAGACAGGCGGCAGCGAAAGACAGGGTCATGACTTGGGGTCGCGGGATGAACGGCCTGAAAAGGTCTTTCGGGCAAAGTAAATCAAGGGCTTACGGAACATCGACACGAAGCCGACACTGCCAAGCAGCGCCCAGAAAACCCCATGCGTCACCCCGATCCAGATCAGGATCACCGGCGCAAGGATCAACAGCGTGATACCGGGCGGATACTGCAGGCGCATCGGCAAAAACGCCGTGAAGGTCGCGGCCAGCGCCCAGATCGCGGCGGCCAGAAGCGGCCAGCTCATGCGCCCAGTTTTCGCGGCAAGCCATTGGCCCAGCTTGAAATTGTGCCCGCACCGAGGCAAACGACCATATCGCCGGGCTTGGTCTCGGTTCGCACCAGATCGGCCAGATCATCCTCGGTCATGATCGCTCGCGCATCGCGGTGACCATGGGCGACAAGCCCCGCCACCAGATCGTCGCGGCTGGCACCGGGGATCGGGTCTTCACCTGCGGCGTAAACCTCTGAAATTGCAACGACATCGGCCTCATTGAAACAGGTGCAAAATTCCTCGAACAGGTTTGAGAGGCGACTGTAGCGATGCGGCTGATGCACCGCGATGACCCGACCCTTGCAGGCCTGACGCGCGGCGCGCAGAACGGCCGCAATCTCGACCGGATGGTGGCCGTAATCGTCGATGATGGTGACACCGCCCAGCACCACTCCGACCTTGGTGAAGCGGCGGTTGACGCCCGCAAAACCGGCCAGGGCTGCGCGGATCTCATCCTTCTTCATGCCCAGATGGCGGGCGACGGCGACGGCGGACAAGGCATTGGAAACATTGTGGTCTCCGGGCATCGGCAGGGTACAGCCTTCGATCACATCCGCCTCGGCGCGCAGGGCAATATCGAAATGCGCCACGCCGTTCTCGTAAGTCAGATTGATGGCGCTGACATCGGCCTGGGCGTTGAAGCCGAAGGTCACCACGCGCCGGTCGGCGATACGCCCGACAAGGGCCTGAACCTCGGGGTGGTCGGTGCAGCAAACCGCCAGCCCGTAAAACGGGATGTTGGAGACGAAATCAAGGAAGCCTTTGCGCAAATTCTCGATCGTGCCCCAGTGTTCCATATGTTCGGGGTCGATATTGGTGACAATGGCAATCGTCGCTGGCAAACGGTTGAAAGAGCCATCGGATTCGTCCGCCTCAACCACCATCCACTCCCCCGCCCCGGCCCTTGCGTTGGAGCCGTAGGCATGGATGATGCCGCCGTTGATGACCGTGGGGTCAAACCCGCCCTTATCAAGCAAGGTCGCCACCATCGTCGTGGTCGTGGTCTTGCCATGGGTGCCGCCGACGGCCACGTTGGACCGCATGCGCATCAGTTCGGCCAGCATCTCGGCCCGGCGCACGACGGGAAGGCCGCAGCGGCGCGCTTCTTCAAGTTCGGGATTGCCCTTCTTGATCGCGGAAGAGATGACGACAACAGCCGCCTCACCGATATTCTCGGCCCGTTGGCCTTCAAAGACATCCGCGCCCAAATCCGCAAGCCGGTCGGTGATCTTGCTGGCCTTGGCGTCCGAGCCCTGCACGCGGTAGCCAAGCGTCAGCAGCACTTCGGCAATGCCCGACATGCCGATCCCGCCGATGCCGATGAAATGAATGGGGCCCAACTCTCCGGGCAGTTTGGTGGCAGCGTTCATCAGACGTCTTTCACTTTGAGGGCTTCAACCATTTGCACAAGGCGGTCGGTGGCGTCGGGGATGCCGTAGGCAAGGGCAGCGCGGGCCATATGCAGGCCCACTTCGGGGTTTTGCAAAACCGTGGCGACATGCGCGGCCAGCGTCGCCGCGTCAAGCCGCGATTCCGGGATCAAGATTGCACCTTCCGCCTCGACCAGCCCATGCGCATTGGCAGTTTGATGATCACCCGCCGCCGCCGCGAAAGGCACAAGGATTGCGGGCCGCCCGATCACACAGATATCGGCAACCGATGAGGCTCCGGACCGCGAGATCACCAGTTGCGCCTCGGACAAACGACGCGGCACATCGGCAAAGAAGGGCTCAACCTCGGCCTTGATCCCAGAGGCCGCATAGGCCTGCACGACGCGTGGCAGATCTTCGGCGCGGGCCTGATGGGCAACATGCAAAGTGTCACGCAAAGCGGGGTCAAGTTCGGCCAAGGCCGCCGGAACCATATCCGACAAGATCCGCGCGCCCTGGCTGCCGCCAATGACCAAGACATTCACCGGATAGTCGCCGGGCATAATGTAGGGCGCGCCTGCCCGTTCCAGAACTGCGGCGCGAACCGGATTGCCGGTGTGGATGACCTCGGTCTCGCCCGGCACATCGGTGGGCCATGTCCCGCAGGCCACGGCATGAATGCGCTGCCGCCGGGCAAAGAAGGCATTCACCCGGCCAAGCACCCCGTTTTGTTCGTGCACCATACGCGGCAGATCAAGCATTTTAGCCGCCGAAAGTGCCGGAATGGACGGGTAGCCGCCAAAGCCCACAACCACCGAAGGCGGGTCTTTGCGCATGGCGCGCATGGCACCAAGAATGCCGGATAAAATCTTGAACGGAACCATCAACTTTGCCACCATACCGCCCCGTGCAAAGGTGGCAGAGGCGATCTGTTCAATCTCGACCTCTTTGGGGTAGCCGGTTGCATAGCGCGCCCCTCGCGCATCAGTCGAAAGCTTGACCCGCCAGCCCCGCGCCACCATCGCTTCGGCAAGCGCTTGCGCCGGAAACATATGCCCGCCGGTGCCACCTGCCGCCAACAGCAAAAGTGGGGCACGCGCCATCAGCGCGTCCGTTTAAGCAAGATATCAGCGATCCGGCCTTGCGGGCGGCGTCGCGTGAAAGCCAATAGCATCCCCAGCGCAATGCCGCTGGCAATGACCGATGACCCGCCATAGCTGACGAAAGGCAGGGTCATGCCCTTGGCGGGCAAAAGCCGCACCGCGACCCCCATATTGATCAACGCCTGCACCCCGAAAACACAAGCAAGCCCGGTTCCCGCCAGCCGCGTGAATGTATCGCGTTCCCGCATCAGCCGAACAAGCGAACGCACGGTGATCACCATGTAAAGAACGATGATTGCAAGGACCAGCAGCAGACCAAATTCCTCGGCCGCGACGGCGATGATGAAATCGGTATGCGCGTCAGGCAAGGTCCATTTGACCGTACCCTCGCCGACACCAACCCCGAAAAAACCGCCCTCTTGAATCGCATTGGTAGCATAGCCGATCTGGGTGCGCGGATCGACATCCGCCGATAGAAATCCGTCAATCCGGCGGGCGAAATGTTCTGAGGAATGATAGGCCGCAACGCCGCTGCCAACCACAAGTGACACAACGCTGACCAAAAGTGTGATCGGCGCGCCACCGATGAAATACATCACCCCCCAGGCAAACAAGATCAAACAGGCCTGACCAAAATCGGGCTGAAGCGCCAAAAAGCCCACGATCACCACGGTCACGCCAAAAGAATAGGCGCGCCCCGGCGGACCGCCAATTTCCTGCGCAGCCGCCATAAGCCAAGCGCATAAGATCACGAAACCGGGCTTGAGGAATTCCGAAGGCTGAAACGACCCAAAACCCAGCGAATACCAGCGCACCGCGCCCTTGCCAAAATCGGTGCCGAAAAGTGGCAAAAGTATCAGGGCCACAAAGGCCAAGGAAAACCCCAAAATCCCCAGCCGCCGCACCAGATCGACGGGCATCATCGAGAATGCCATCATCGCCGCCAGTGCCATGCCGCCGAAAAACCCCTGACGGGTCACGTAATAATAAGGGTTAAGCCCGTTCTTTTCCGCAAGCGGCACCGAGGCCGCAAGCCCCAGCAAAAGCCCAATGGCAAACAGCGCCAGAACGAGGCCCAGCGACCATCTGTCAATCGTGCGCCACCAGCGTGGAAGTACCGGCTCCGACGCCTGAACGGGCGCCGTGCCAAAGACCATCTCAGTCATAGATTACCGCTCTCACTGCCTCTGCCTTTGCCCGTTTGCCGGGTCTGAGGAAACTCTAACCCATTTCTTGTGCGGTTTCCAGCAAAAGAAGGGGCTTCGGCGGAAAGCTTCCATCCACCGAGAAGGTACGAAACAAGCGACAATCCGGGGCCGTCTGATCGTCCGGATTGTTGGGTGTTTGGCCAAGAACCGGGGGCTTGCAGATGCTTGGATGCGCGCTATTCGCCCTTTACCGACATGCCATCACGCGGGAAGGTGAACCCGGGCAAAGGCGGACAGGTAGAACGGCGATTTCGTCCTGCACAAAGACAAGTTGGCGGCGACCCAACCATTGCCCAGTGGCGCGGCACCAACATGTGCCTTTACCACCGTCCTGTGGTCAAAAATCCTGACGGCACCGCCCTCAAATTGGTGCCCGGAAAGTCGATGGACCGATAAACGCCATCGGTAATGTAAACAACATTCAGCGTCCGTTTGCCGTTTTTGGTGCGGATAAAAACAACGCCGGAATTCGCCTTGGAAGCCTCACTCAGGAATACCTTCGGATCAAATCCGATCGGGTTTCGAGCGGAGTTGAGGCGCAGCTTCTCGACCCGGTTCAGCCAATACCGGGCCAGTTGCAAATGATTGGTTGTCAGCGGTTTGGAGGATGAATATGAGCGCTTTCTGCTTTTTCCGTTGAATATGTAGGAAGTGCTTCCGTTAGCAGTATTCACCCTGCAGCCGGAAACCTCATCGGTCCTGAACCCGTTTTTCCCGTCATTGGAGGCGATAACGCATTTCGCGGTCTTGCCGGCTTGGGCCTGGGCCGCTGGTGCTGTCACCGCGATGAGGATGGCCAGAAATGGGGCCAAAATCCAATGGTTGATACCTGCCATTTTCGGTCGCTTTCCCGTTGGTATGTTGGGTGGATAATAGCGGCGGCGGAGGCAACAACCACGGACCTTAGCCCGGCAAGATATTGGAAATGGTCTGAACGACGGCAATTCATGGCGCTAAAGGTCATGGGGGGCAGATATGTATCGCAAATATCCTTCAGCAATCGCGGATGTACATTGAGCGGTATCAAATGAGCCAAAACATAAGCTTTCTTGATTTCCACCCCGCCGAAATCAATGCGGCAACCATGCTTGGCGCGAACTTTCTGGGTTTCGATATCGTAGCGCATCGCATCGTCCTCCAAGACGACGCATTTGTGCGGGTGTAGAGCGTCGAATGCCCGCAATGTTCTGAATATCTGGCCAAGATTGTTGCCAGTCGCCCGTGTCTGGTGGTGTTTTTGGGCCTGTCAATCTGGCCTGCAAGGTGCAATCTGCTCAGCGGCCCTTATCCACACCCGCACCCCCCCAACCCTTCAGCTTTCCAGCGCCGCCGCGCGCCGCGCGAGGCTTGCAGCAGGCCAGTATTTGCTGCGTTGGTAGTATTCCGGCGCGGCGGGGATATCGTCGTTAAGCACGAACCAAGGTAATTTGGTTGAGGTGAAGATATGGATATCGGGCGGGCAAAGGCTGGCGTCGTCAA
>JBATTI010000405.1:0-2460 GCA_049670445.1 Albidovulum sp.
TTTGCGGGTCGCGGCAGAGCGCAAGGCGGGGTCAAGCCGTTCGGCCCAAAGATCAAGCCGCTGGCGCTGCGGCGTTGTCAGCGCCTCGGGGCGGCCAAGCGCGCGCGACAGGTCGGCAAGCCGCTGGCGGCGCTGGTCTTGCCGCAAACCCACCGCGCGCGTCAGCCGCGCCGATTGTTCTGCCGTCCAGGCCAAAAGATCCAGACGCACCGGCACCGCCATTTCGGCCGCCGCCGTGGGGGTCGGGGCGCGCTTGTCGGCAGCATGGTCGATCAGTGTGGTATCGGTTTCATGCCCGACCGCCGAAATCAGCGGAATCTCACTTGCCGCCGCCGCGCGCACCACGATTTCTTCGTTGAACCCCCAAAGATCCTCGATCGAGCCGCCCCCGCGTGCCACGATCAAAAGATCCGGGCGCGGGATGTCGCCGCCATGCACCAGCGCGTTGAAACCCCTGATTGCAGCCGCAACCTCGGGCGCGCATTTATCGCCCTGAACCGCCACCGGCCAAATCAGCACGCGGCGCGGAAAACGGTCACGCAAACGGTGCAAAATATCGCGGATGACCG
This sequence comes from Albidovulum sp., assembly GCA_049670445.1. Lineage (GTDB taxonomy): Bacteria > Pseudomonadota > Alphaproteobacteria > Rhodobacterales > Rhodobacteraceae > TMP-24. The sequence goes on from JBATTI010000405.1 coordinate 570, forward strand.
CCCCCGAGGGCGAGGTGATCACCCCGATCACTTCGGGCAGATAGGGGATCGGTTGCTTGGCCTCGGGCGCGAAAAGACCCTCGGCGGCAAGGGCCGCTTTGCGTTTTTCGAGCATCATCATCAAGGCCCCTGCCCCGGCAGGCACGATATTTTCGACGATCAGCTGGTATTTCGACTGGCCCGGAAAGGTCGTCAGCCGCCCGGTCGCGATCACCTCCATCCCCTCTTCGGGGCGCACCGCCATTTTCGCCGCCTGCCCTTTCCATGAAACAGCGGCAATCACCGAACGGTCATCCTTGAGGTCAAAGTACAAATGCCCCGACCCCGGCCGCGACACGCGGCTGATTTCGCCGCGCACCCGGACATGGCCAAATTCGCCCTCGATCATGCGTTTGACCGCGCCGGAAATCTCCGAAACGGTGAATTCATGGGCGTTTCCGGCACCGGGGCTTTCGCTGTCTTCGAAGAGTTCCATGGGCTGCTTGTATCCTGTTCGTGCTGACCTTAGAACCCTTCGGCAACAAGGCCAAGCGGGGGACGGCATGAATATTCTTATCCTGGGTGGCGGGGGCCGTGAACATGCCCTTGCCTGGGCAATCAAACAAAACCCCAAATGTGATCGGCTGATCGTGGCACCGGGCAATGCCGGGATCGCCCTTCTGGCCGAATGCGCCGATATTGATGTGATGGACGCAGCGGCGGTCGTGGTTTTCGCCGAGGAAAACGCCGTGGATTTCGTGGTGGTGGGGCCAGAGGCACCGCTGGCCGCAGGTGTCGCGGATGCGCTGCGCGCGGCGGGGATCCTGACCTTCGGGCCTTCGGCGGCGGCCGCCCGGCTTGAGGCATCCAAGGCCTTCAGCAAAGAGATCTGCGATGCCTGCGGCGCCCCCACGGCGGGCTATGCGCGGTTCACTGATGCGGATGCGGCCACGGCCTATGTCCGCGCCAAAGGTGCGCCGATCGTGATCAAGGCCGATGGGCTGGCGGCGGGCAAGGGCGTTGTCGTTGCCATGGAACTGGCCGAAGCTTTGGCCGCCATTGACGATATGTTCGGCGGATCGCTGGGGGCGGCCGGCGCCGAGGTCGTGATTGAAGAATTCATGACCGGCGAGGAGGCTTCGCTATTCGTCTTATGCGACGGCGATGACGTGCTGCCGGTCGGCACCGCGCAAGATCACAAGCGCGTGGGCGACGGCGATACCGGCCCCAATACCGGCGGCATGGGGGCCTATTGCCCCGCGCCGGTCCTGACAGACGCCGTTCTGGCACAGGCGATGGATGAGATCGTGCGCCCCACCGTGGCCGAGATGGCGCGCCGCGGCACCCCCTTTGAAGGCGTGCTTTACGTCGGTCTGATGATCGAGGACGGCCGCGCCCGGCTTGTGGAATACAACGTGCGCTTTGGCGATCCGGAATGTCAGGTCATGATGATGCGGCTTGGCGCGCAGGTGCTGGATTTGTTGTTGGCCTGTGCAAACAAGCGTTTGGGCGAGGTTGCCGTCAACTGGGCCGATGATCATGCATTGACGGTGGTGATGGCGGCCAATGGCTACCCCGGTGCCTACCAGAAAGGATCCGTGATCGGCGGGCTGGAAGCCTTGCCGGAGGATTCGTTCAATATGGTCTTTCACGCCGGCACAGTTGCAAGCGATGGCAAGACCACCGCGAACGGCGGAAGGGTGCTCAACATCACCGCGCGCGGGGCCACCTTGGCCGAGGCACAGGCCAAAGCCTATGACATGGTGGGGCGGATTGACTGGCCAGAGGGGTTTTGCCGCAAGGATATCGGCTGGCGCGCGCTTTAGGCTGCTGCCACTGCCCCCCTGTTCAGCCGCAGGTCTTGATGCGCCCAAAGCCGTCGGGGCCGTCATAAGGCGCCAGATCACGCGAG